>JAFQLA010000312.1 GCA_017396725.1 Oscillospiraceae bacterium | reverse complement strand
GATCATTTCGAAAACGCCGTCACAGCTGACGCCGTACTTATGGTGAGCATGGCAGAGATAGAGCAGGTCAGTAAGCTTATGGTCTTCCTTGAAGCGCTTGCCTGCAGCGGAAACCACTACCACTCTGCGGCCGGGATCGGCCTCCACGATGCTCTGTACTTTCTTAAGCTGGCCCGCATCCGCCATGGAGGAGCCGCCGAATTTACAAACTTTCAACATAGATTTATCTTAGCGAAGGCCGGCAAAGAATACCTTCGCACCCTCCTCTTCCATTTCCTTGGCAAAGGCATGCATCTTTTCCAGAGACACTGCCTCGGTGAGAACGCCTGCGCCCCAGCTTTCCTTGGTGACGCTCTTGAGCCACTCATTTTCCTTGTCGCAGCGTACATAGTAGCTGTGGACCACATTGGCGTTGTCGGCCTTGACGGGATTCATCACATCGGTATAGAAGGCCTTTACGCCGTTATTGAGGTCAACAAGGTCCTGCACCACATTGTAAGCGGTGGGATAGCGGCCTGCGCCCTGGCCGAAATAGCTCTGGGGGCCTGCATTCTTGCCGACGAAGGAGATGAGGTTATAGTTGGTGGGAACTGCGCTTTCCAGATCTGCAGCGCCGACCAGAGTGGGCTCTACATAGCAGCATACGCCTTCAGCGGTGGGCTTTGCGGTAGCGATGAGCTTGCAGACGAGGCCCTTTTCCTTGAAAGAAGCGATATCGGCTGCGCTAACGGAGCGGATGCCGTATACAGGCACATCGCTTTCCTTAAGCAGCACGTCGAATGCTACGTTTGCGGAGATGATAACCTTGCGCTGGATATCCCAACCGTCGATATCGGCGGAAGGATCGCGCTCGGCATAACCCAGTTCCTGTGCGGTCTTGAGCACTTCGGCGAAGTCCACATCGTTGTGGGTCATGGTATCCATAATATAATTGGTGGTGCCGTTCATGATGCCGGAGACCTCTTCGATCTCGTCCACACGCTTGGCACGCTCCAGATTGTGCAGCCAGGGGATGCCGCCGCCGGCAGCTGCGGTGCAGCGGAAAGCGACGCCGCGGCTCTTGGCAAGAGCGGTAAGTTCTTCATAAGCATGAGCCACCAGAGCCTTGTTGGCGGTGACAACATTCTTGCCGGCTTCCAGCGCTGCGGTAACGAACTCCAGCGCGGGATGGATGCCGCCCATGAGTTCAACAACGGTATCTACTTCGCTGTCACTCAGAATATCATTGAGATCGCGGGTGAGGATCGCTTCCAGACCGGGGAAGTCGCGCAGATCCAGCACATACTTCACATCCATATCATCGCGAGCCTTGGCCAGTTCATATACGCCGCCGCCAACAACGCCTATACCGAGCAAACCGAGTTTCAACATACCGTTCACCTGTCCTTTTCTATCTATGTCCATTGTGCAAAATCACTTGTTCTCCGTTGGAACACACTATATCATGCCCAAAAAAGAAAAGCAAGAGGCTTTTTTACGATTCCTTATACAATTTCCCACAAAAATGCCCCCGCCTTTTTGTGCAATTCCCACTATGTTTTTCACAGAAAAGCAAAGTTGCCGCCTTGTGGTGTGCCGCAGAAAAACAAACAAAAAAACGGGCGGTTTCCCACCCGTCTTTTTTATTCTTTTTTGCCGTTTCCGCAAAGCTCGCTGACGAGAGTGGCGCCCAGAATGGCCACCGCGCCCACGATGCTCCACAGTCCCATCTCCTCCCGCAGCACCACGGCGGAGAGGATGATGGCCACCACGGGGTCAAGATAGCTGAAGATGGCCGCCGTCTGCACGCTGATATGGGGAATGCCGCCGAAGTACATCCAGTAGGCGATGCCCGTGTGAACGATGCCCACGAAGAGCAGCACGCCGATATCCAAAGCGCCCACCGAAAAGGCAGCCGCCACATCTTCGGTCAAAAGCACATAGGGCAGCAGCACCACATGAGAAAAGAAAAGCTGCATGATGGTGGTCTCATAAGACGAGATATCCTTCATGAACTGATTCATCATCACGATGGAGGCATACAGCACCGCCGCGCCCAGCGCAAAGAGGATGCCCCTGGCTCCGCGGATCTCGCCGCCCAGCACCCCCGAAAGAGGGATCATGCCCAAAAGCGCCACCAGCGCGCAGAGGGCGCGGACAGGCGTCAGCTTTTCCTTTCGCACAAAAGGCGAAAGAATGATGACAAATACCGGGGCAAGATAGTAGCAGATGGTAGCCGTTGCCACCGTGGTATAGCGATAGGATTCAAAGAGCAATATCCAGTTGAAGCCCATGGCCGCGCCGCAGATCAAAAGCAGCTTCAGATTGCGGCGGATAGCCTTGCCGGAGAGCTTCACGCCGGTCAAAAGGCACAAAAGCAGCAAAAACACCGTGCCGATGGCGCCGCGGCAGCAGGCGATAACGCTGGAGGGCATGGGAATAAAACGCACGAAAAGGCCGATGGTGCCGAAGATGGCCATAGAGCCGATGACCCGCACCTTTCCCATGGCGATGGTTTTCTGATCCATTGGGGTAAATCTCCTTAGTGACTGAGAATGAAATCGCGGAGTTCTTCCACGGTGGCGGCAACCGTCACCGCGCCGCGAGCCTGCAGCTCACCCTCCTCGCCGTACTCACAGACGGCAAGGCCCGCACAGTCCACGCCGCACTTGGCGGCGCCGATGCAGTCATACTTGCGGTCCCCCACCATGAGCACCTCGCTCTTATCGGTGACGCCGAAAAATTCCATCACCTGCGCGATGATCTCCCACTTGGCACGGGCGCCAAGGTCGGCGTCGTTGCCGCCGATGACAGAGAGATACGGAGCAAAGCCGAACTTTTCGCAGATATCCTTTGCCGCGTGCTTGGGCTTGGAGGAGGCCAGAGCCAGCTTATAGCCCTTTTCACAAAGCTCCGCCAAAAGCTCCCGCATGCCGGGGATGGGATAGTTTTCCCAAATACCGATGGTATCGAAGCGCTCGTGGAAATAGGCGATGGCCTGATCCGTCTCCTCTTTATTCATACCGCAGCGCTCGGGATAGGATTCGGTGAGCGGAGGGCCGATAAACTTCAAAAGCGTGGACTGGGGCAGGGCGGGAAAGCCCATCTTCCCGATAGCATACGCCACACTTTTGGTGATGCCTTCGCCGGAATCGGTCAAAGTGCCGTCCAGATCAAAGAGAATATAGCGATACATAAGGGGTCTCCTTCGTGTTAATCTTCAAAATAGGGGTTTTCCATAAACTCCACGAAAATGCCGTTGGGATCGCGGATGAAGCAATAGATGTTGCCAAGGCCGCCGGGCATGATATCCACCTCGCCGCAAAGGCCCGCCTCCTGCAGCTGTGCCACCACGGCTCTGAGATCCTTCACGCGGAAGGCCACATGCTTGAGCCCGATCTGAGGAAGGTCCTCTTCAATGGCCACACCGTCCCGCTCAAAGTGGCTGCCCACGGTATCGGGAGCGGGGATATAGTCCTCAAAATGGAAGATCTCAATGCACTTGCCCTCAGGATTTTTCATCATGCAGGCTTTCATCTTGCGGGGCTCATAGGTCCAGCTTTTCATTTCTTCAAAGCCCAGCACACCGTAAAACTTCTTGGTGCCTTCAAAATCAATGGCAGTGATGCCCACATGGTCAAGATAAAACATAGAGCCCCTCCTTTTGGGTGATACTTTATTATAAAAGCGCCGCGCGGCAATGTCAATTCACCCGTTGCGCAAGGGCGGCGGTTTGTGGTATACTGCTTGCATATTGAAATACCCGAAGGAGAAGGCATATGGATCCTTTTGAAAATCTGGAACTTTTTGATTGTCCCGTCTGCCACGGCCCCGGCCTTGGTCAGGAAGAAAACGGCTGGTGCGTGTATGTGGAATGTCTGGACTGCGGCTGCCGCACGGCAGAGCTGCCCTATTCCGATGAAGCAGGCCGCCTGAAGGCTGCCGAACAGGCCGCCATGACCTGGAACATCGGCAAGGTGATCCGCACCACCCCCGGCGAATAAAGCAAAAAAGAGAGAGAGTCTTTCGACTCTCTCTCTTTTTTTATTCCTCCGCAGGGGGTTGGGGTACCGCAGGAGCCTGCGGCACTGTGGGCTGCACCGGCGGCTGATACTGAGACTGCTGATACTGAGACTGCTGATACTGGGGCGGCTGATACTGGGGCTGCTGATACTGAGGGGGTATGCTCTGGCCGTACTGGGGAGGCATCTGTCCGTAAGGGGCATAGCCGTAAGGCGGCATGGGAGGACGCCCCGCCGCTTCAGGCGCGGCAAAGAGCATAGCAAGGCCGTACGCCGCGGCGAAAAGCACAATAGGTACCACCGTATAAAGGAGCATCATAGCCGAGAAATAGGGCTGCTGCCGCAAAAACAGATTCAGCAGCTCCACCACGCCGGAAGCAAAGAACAACCCCATAGCCCCATAGCGCAAACCGGATCCGCTGATGCAGGCCACAATAGCCAGCACCGAACCCGCGATCTCCAGCACCAGAACCAAAAGATCCTGTATACTGCCACCGCCGCCGATGAGAAGCAGCCGCAGCAGCGGGATAGCCGCTCCCACGATCACCACAATGTAGGGCACGAACAAAGGCATGCCCCGCAGCGCCGCCACCGCCAGCAGAATAAAGCCCACGATCGCCACGAGATTACCCAGCAGCAGCGAGACCACAAGGATCTTTTCCTGAGGATAGCCATACTCAAAAGCCGTGCGCAGCCATGCGAAATAATTCTGCTGCACGAGGGCCATCACCCGCAAAAGCGTGCCAAGAACAGCAAGCACCGCCACAATGATACCAAGGCCCTTCTTTTCCTTCAAAACTTTCTTTTCGTACATCTCTCTTCCTCCGATACTAAAGGGTAAAGAGAGCGCCTGAGCGCTCTCTTTAATTTATTATGTATTACTGGTTTGCGGGAGGCTGATAGTTGGGAGCCTGAGGAGCGGCAGGTGCCTGAGGAGCAGCGGGTGCCTGATACTGAGGCTGCTGATACTGAGGAGCAACAGGCTGCTGGTACTGAGGCTGCTGGTAAACAGGCTGCTGATAGACAGGCTGAGGCTGGGGCATCTGGCCGCCGTTGAGATAAATGGTATAGAGCACGCAGTTGATCTTTTCCTGCATGAGGATGGCAGCGGCGCCGCTGACCAGCAGGCTGCAGACCAGGCAGGGCGTTTCCAGATCGGAATACACGCCGTTGGCTGCGGCGAAGCGGTCGATACGCTGCGCGTTCTTATAATACCAATAAACCGTATAGAAAGGAACGAGGATGCAGAGCAGGACCTGCAGGCCTGCGCTCTGCTGCTCGCGGTCGGTGCGGTTGAGGAAATCGGTAACGCGATAGACCCAGATGTAACTCCAGATACCGAAGGTAAAGATGAGGAGCAGGATGTGCTTTACAAGGCCGCAGAAGCCGGGCACCTGCAGAGCCACCTTAAACATATGGGGATCATATGCGCGCTGACCGCCCTGAGGAGCAGCAGGAGCCTGATACTGGGGCGCTGCCTGCTGGTACTGAGGAGCAGCCTGCTGATACTGGGGAGCAGCCTGCTGATACTGGGGAGCTGCCTGCTGGTACTGGGGAGCGTAACCGCCCTGAGGAGCGGCATTGGACTGAGTATTCACGGCAACCTCCTTATATTCGGTGCAGTAGATGGAAAGCGCT
>JAFQLA010000311.1 GCA_017396725.1 Oscillospiraceae bacterium | reverse complement strand
GATGTGCTTGCCGAGATCGAAAAGAAGCTGCCCGGCTTCCCCATCGTGCTCCACGGCTCTTCTTCCGTGCCTCAGGAATTCGTGGAAATGGTGAATACTTACGGCGGCAATATGCCCGGCGCCATCGGTATCCCCGAAGAGCAGCTGCGCCGCGCAGCACAGATGGCCGTCTGCAAGATCAATATCGACTCCGATATCCGCCTTGCCATGACCGGTGTGATCCGCAAGTATCTCGCTGAGAATCCCGCGCACTTCGATCCCCGCCAGTACCTCAAGCCTGCCCGTCAGGCCGTGAAGGACATGGTAGCTCACAAGATCGTGAATGTTTTGGGCTCCAACGGCAAGATCTGATGAAAAAGAAAAAGCATGCAAGCTTTTGCTTGCATGCTTTTTTGTTTAAAGAGGCTGCACGGACTGGTCTGTTCCCCAGACGCTGATATCCTGCAGCACAACGCCTTCGGGAAGGCTGCAGGCGTAGAAGATGGCGTCTGCCACATGTTCAGCCTGGAGTGTACCCTCCGTTTCATCGGTGTGGGCAGCTTTCTGGAAACCGGTTGCGGTAAGGGCGGGGTAGAGACAGGAGACCCGCACACCGTAAGGCTGCAGCTCGGTATAGAGACCTTTGGAGAAATTGGCAACGCCTGCCTTGGCGGCGCCGTAAACCGTCCAGGTCTCCCAGTTGTAGCGGGCGGAGATAGAGGAGATATTTACGATGGTGCCGTGGCGCTGACGCTTAAAGATATCCATGAAGGTATGGCAGCCGTAGATCACACTGGTGAGGTTCAGTGTGATGACCTCGTTGATCTCCTCCGGGGTAAGGCGGTCGAGATAATCGATGCGGATCCCGCCGCCGGCATTATTGATGAGAATATCCAGCTTTTCAAAATTGGCGGTCACAAAATCATGGCAGGCCTGCCAATCGGAAATTTTCGTGACATCCATGGGAAAGATAACGCTGCCGGGAACTTCCTTTTGCGCGGCAAGCAGCATCTCCCGGCGGCGGGCGGCAAGGATCACGGTGTCGCCTGCGGCGGCAAAAAGCTTGGCGGCGGCAAGACCGTAACCGCTGGAAGCGCCGGTGATGAGAACGGTGCGCTGGGACATAGGGGTACCTCCTTGATCCGTGTTGGCGTTATCATAGCACGAAAGTTGTTTTTTCGCAACGCGGCAAAGAAAAGGAAAAAGGTTGAAAAAATATCAACGGATGCTATAATCAAAAAGAAATTACAAGAAGGAAAGAGCGATGGGGATGCAGACAAAAGAGCTTATCAGCTGCGCTATGGATATCGGTGCGGAAATGCTGATCTGCGGTGCGGAAGTGCGCCGTGTGGAGCGGACGGTGCAGCTTATCGGCAAGGCCTACGGCTGCCGTCATGTGGATGTTTTTACCATTACCTCCAGCATGGTGGTGACCGTGCAGGATGCGCAGGGGGAGCACACCACGCTTTCCCGCCGTATTTCCAAGGATGCTACCGATCTTTACCGTCTCCATCGGCTTAACGACCTCTCCCGTGAGATCTGCCGTGATCTGCCTTCCTATGAGTATATCCGTCAGCGTTTTGAAGAGATCGTATCGGAAAAGCGCTTCCCTGTATGGTTGGAGATCCTGGCAGCAGCCGTGGCTGCGGGAGGCTTTGCTGTATTTTTCGGCGGCGGGGGAAAGGATGCCTTGGGGGCATTTGTCCTCGGTATTATGACCCGCCTTATCACCTATTGCATGGATAAGGCGGGGGTAAACCAGCTTTTCGGGAACCTTGCGGCATCCTTTGTTTTGTCGCTGGGGGCGGCGGGGGCTGTGCTCAGCGGTTTTGTGCAGGATGCGGCCATCATGATCATCGGCACCATTATGCTGCTCATCCCCGGCCGCGCGCTGACAAATTCTCTGCGCGATATGATCGACGGAGATATGATGTCGGGTCTTCTGCGGTTCCTGAGCGCTATTCTTTCGGCTGTGGCGATTGCGGCCGGCTATCTGCTGGCAGCACAGGTGGCGGGAGGTGCGCTGTGAAGATTCTGATTTCTGTACTGGCTGCAGGTATTGGTACTTTTGGCTTTGGCATTCTTTATAATATCCGCGGAAAAAAGCTGATGCTTGCAACGCTTGCGGGTGTGCTGGGCTGGGCTATGTACCATGCGGCAGCTATCTGGAGCGTTTCCGAAAACGTGCGCTATTTGCTGGCAGCGGCAGCAGTCACGGCGTTTTCTGAAATCTTTGCCCGTGTGGAGAAAACGCCGGCTACCACATTTCTGGCGCCCGGTGTGATCCCTTTGGTGCCCGGAAGCGGACTCTATTCCAGCATGAACTATGCCATGAAAGAACAGTGGGATCTTTTTGCGGAAACGGCGCTCACCACGCTGGAACTGGCAGCCTTTATTGCCATCGGCATCATTGCCGCCACTTCGGTTTTCCGCATTTGTGCTGCGCTGCGCGCGACTATGAAAAAGGAATTACAGAAATAAGGAGAATCTGCTATGGCGATTCAGGTAAAACTTTATACCTCCACCTGCCCCAGAAACGAGTATTACCAGCAAAGTCTCGAAAAAATGCTCTGCAGCTCGGGCCTGGACTATACGCTTGAGCGGGTGACGGATGAAGCCGAGATCGATGCGCTGGGGCTGGATATCGCCTGCATCTATAATTACTGTCCCGGCTGCAAAACCATGCATCAAAAGCTGATGGGACCGGGCAGCGACTATCATTGTGTGCCCGCCATCTATATCAACGGTGAGATGAAATTCTGTGGATGGATGCCTGAAGAGGCGGAAATGGCAGAGATTCTGGAGCAATACCGATAAAAGAAGGGGAGACTCCCCTTCTTTTTCTCTATATAATGCGATGAAATTACAAATAGGCATTGATTTTAGGAAAAAACGATGGTAGACTAATCATATAATGAATATATGATTATTGTGGGTTCTCATCCGGAGGTGCAGTTTTGAAAAAATATCAGAATATCGGCGAAAATACGCCCATCCGTGATGCGGCACTGAAGGTCACGGGACAAAAACAGTATGTGGGGGATATGTTCCTGCCCGATATGCTTTATGGCGAAGTGCTGTTCAGCTCTGTTCCTCATGCCCGCATCAAGCGCATTGATACCAGCAAGGCAAAGGCTCTGCCCGGTGTGCGCGCGGTTTTGACTTATGAAGATGATCCCGGCGTGGTGTTCAACAGCGCCATCCGTTTTTATGAGCATCAGCTCATCAATACCGAGCACATTCTCAATAGCACCGTTCGCTATGTGGGTGACCGTGTGGCTGCCGTTGCGGCAGATACCCGTGCCATCGCGCGCGAGGCGGTAAAGCTCATTGAAGTGGAATATGAGGAACTGCCCTATTATACCGATGTGGAAAAGGCCATGGAGGAGGGGGCATACCCCATTCACGGCCAGAGCAATATTATTGCTACCATCGAACATACCGCAGGTAAGCCTGAAGATGGCTTCGCCGAAGCTGACCGCATTTTCGAAGACCGCTATACCACGCAGCCCATTCATCACGCCGCCATTGAGCACCATGTGGCGCTGGCACACTGTGATGCCACGGGCAAGCTGACTTTGTATACCAGCAATCAGAATACTTTCTCTATGCGTATTCTGCTCAGCCGCATTTTCTCCAAACCCCTCAGCCGCATCCGCGTGGTGACGCCCGGTATCGGCGGCGCTTTCGGCGGTAAGCTGGAAGCTACAGTGGAGCCCGTTGCGGCACTTCTTTCCATGAAGACCGGCAAGCCTGTCCGCGTGGAATATTCCCGCGAGGCCTGCATCAATTCCACCCGCACCCGTCACGGCTCTGTGGTGTACATCAAAACCGGCGTGAAAAATGACGGTACTGTTGTTGCGCAGAATATCCATATCATTACCAATACCGGCGCTTATGCCGGCAGCTGCATGAATGTCCTTGGAGCTTTGAGCCACAAGGTTTTTAAGGTTTATAAATGCCCCAATGTCCACTTTAAGGGTCAGGCAGTCTACACCAACACCCCCGAAGCCGGCGCTATGCGCGGTTACGGTTCGCCTCAGGCCTTCTTCGGTCAGCAGCGCCAGTTCAATAAGATCGCAAAAGAACTGGGCATGAGCCTGGAGGAGTTCCAGCTGAAAAATCTGGTGGATCCCGATTCCCTCGATCCCATCGGTTTCTATTCTCTGGGTAACCCCCATGTGAAAGATTGCGTGACGCGGGGCGAAGAGCTTATGAAAAACTGGGCTCCCATCGATACCGAAAACGGCAAGTACCGTGTGGGCGTGGGCATGGCAGTGGGTGCTCACGGCTGCGGCTGCTTCGGCGCGCATCGTGATCAGATCTGCGTGATGATCAAAATGAACGAAGACGGCACCTGCGTGTACTATACCGGCAGCCACGATATGGGTAATGGCTCTGTCACTGCTCAGACACAGGTGGTATCCAACGTGCTGAAGATCCCGCTGGAATCCATCACCTGCGTGGAAGCGGATACCGACGCGGTGCCCTGGAACCTTGGCGACTATTCCAGCCATGGCGTGTATGTGGGCTGTTCCGCTGCCAAGAAAACGGCGGAGACTACGGCGCAGGAGCTTTTGAAAGAAGCCTCCCTCCTCATGCAGGAACCTCTTGAAAATCTGGAACTGGTGGAAATGGGCGTTCATTCCACCGTCAGCGATAAGACGGTGAGCCTTTGCGATGTGGTGGTCCACGCGCAGGCGGTATCTCACCGCGAGATCATCTGCCAGGAATCCCATGTTATGAGCAACGGTCCCACGGCTTACGGCGCTCACTTTGCCCGCGTGAAGGTGAATATGGAAAACGGCAATGTGCAGGTCACTGACTATGTGGCTGTCCACGATGTGGGTAAGGTCATCAACCGAATGGGTATTGAAGGTCAGTTGGAAGGTGCCATTCCCATGGGTATTGGCTATGCGCTTTATGAAGGCCTTCATATCAATGAAGAGGGCGTCAATGATGTCGATAACCTTGTAAAGTATCACATTCCTCATATCAACGAAATGCCCAAAATGCAGGTGGACTTCATTGAAGCCGGCGAGCCCGGCGGTCCCTTCGGCGCCAAGAGCATCGGTGAGGCCTCTGTGGTGCCTGCGGCTCCCGCGGTGATGAACGCCGTGGTCAACGCGCTGCAGGTTGAGATCAATGATCTGCCTTACCGCTGGGGCGGCGGCGTGAAAAATGAGGATTATTATCTTCAGGCAAAATAAAGGAAAGCAGGTTCACGGTATGAAAACTCTGATTAAAAATCCCTGGATCGTTACAGTAAATGATAATTACGATATTATCCGCAACGGCTTTGTGCTGGTGGAAGGCACCGACATCAAGGAAGTGGGTTCCGACGCACAGCGCATGGCGCAGCTGGAGCTGGAAGCAGACAAGGTAGTGGAAGCAGGGGATAAGATCCTCATGCCCGGTATCGTCAATGCACACAGCCATATGTTCCAGACCTTTATGCGCGGCCTTGCTGACGACAAGCATCTCTTCCAGTGGCTCAGCGAAGAGATCTGGCCCTTCTCCGATCTTATGACCGAAGAGGATTTCTACTATGCA
This sequence comes from Oscillospiraceae bacterium, assembly GCA_017396725.1. Next base: position 939 of record JAFQLA010000311.1, on the reverse strand, counting down.
GGTCTTATTGGCTGCGTGGAAAATCTGCGCACCGGTGCCACCGGTGTGATCGACCAGCACTACATTTATACCTCTTTGAAAAACGGCGATGCCATTTTCAAAGCTATGGAAGATTCCGGCATCCGCGGCAATCTCTGCCGTACTTTCGCCAACATGGAGACCTATTATAAGAGCTTCCGTGAAACGGATGACCGCATTCTTGCCGATATCAGCCGCCTGCACGCAGAGTGGAGCGGCAGGGATAACGGCCGTTTGAGCCTCAGCGCAGGCCCCATCAACTCCTGGGCAGTTACTCCCGAACTTTACAAAAAGTCCAAGGCCCTTGCCAAGGAGCTTGGCATCAAGTATCAGATCCACACTGCGGAAGACGAGGATGTGGTCATCAAGACCGCCAAGATGTATAACGGTCAGCGCAATGTGGAGCTTTACGATGAGTTCGGCGTGCTGGACGAAGATACTCTGCTGGTGCATTCCATCTGGCTGGATGACCATGAACTGGAACTGGTAAAGGCAAGAGGTTCCCAGATCGTTCACTGCCCCGTTGCCAACATGTATCTGGCAGACGGTGTGGCCCGCGTGCCGGAAATGTGGAAGATGGGCATTCCCGTAGCTCTTGCTACCGATGGCCCCGGCAGCAACAACGCCCAGGAAATGCTGGGTACCCTTAAGTATACTGCCTGCCTTCACAAGGTGGTAACGCTGGACTCTCAGGTATTCTATCCCCGCGATATTCTGGAAATGGCCTGCCGTGGCGGCGCAAAGGCCATCGGCATGGAAAAGAACCTCGGCGTCATCGCTCCCGGTTATATGGCGGATATGCTGCTGGTGGATTGGAAGAAGCCCCATATCGCGCCCGTTCATAAGCCGGATTCCGCACTGGTATACAATGCCAACGGCGGTGATGTGGATACGGTATTCGTCAACGGTGAGATCGTAGTG
>JAFQLA010000310.1 GCA_017396725.1 Oscillospiraceae bacterium | reverse complement strand
AGATTTTGATAAGCATCCATCGTACAGCTCCGATAATATGGGTAATCAAAATAATCAGAACGGCAGGCACAATATCTTCTAAACAAAATTGTTTAGGGTGCAGTCTGCTGCAATGAGTGGGAATAATTGCATAGAGCATAAAACCGCAGGGGAGACCCTGCGGTTTTTCTTGCCTTGCGGGGGCGGATGGCGTACAATAAGGCCATGATCTCATCCGAAAGGAGCAGTACTATGGCAACCATCTGGAGCGGCGCCGCCGTGGCGGCAGCCTTGCGGGAAGAATATAAAAAGGACGCAGCTGCGCTCAAGGCAAAAACGGGTCTCGTCCCCGGCCTTGCCATCCTTCGCATCGGCGATGTGGCGGAGGCCAGAGCCTACGAGGCGGGGATCTATGCCCTGGGCGCGGAGACGGGGATCCGGGTCTCCACCGTGGTATTGCCCGAAGGGGTGGAGGAATCAGGCGTCATCGCCGAGATCGAAAAGCTCAACTGTGATGATTCCATCCATGGGGTGATCACCATGCGGCCTTTCCCCGAAAATGTGCGGGAGAGCGCCGTGGCCGCCGCCCTTTCTCCCCAAAAGGATGTGGACGGCATGACCCCCGGCTCCCTTACCGGCATTTTCACCGGCACCCATGAGGGGTTCGCCCCCTGCACATCGGAAGCCTGCGTGAAGATCCTGGAGCATTACGGCGTTGCCATGGCAGGCAAGCGCGCCGCCGTGCTGGGCCGCAGCATGACCGTGGGCAAGCCCGCCGCCATGCTCCTTCTGGAAAAGAACGCCACCGTCACCCTCTGCCACTCCAAAAGCGAGGATCTGGAGAGCATCTGCCGCGAGGCGGACATTCTGGTGGTGGGCATCGGCAAGGCCAACGCCATCGGTGAAGCGCATATCCGCGAAGGCGCGTATATCGTGGACGCGGGCATCAGCGTGATCGACGGCGCCTTTACAGGCGATGTGAGTGAAGATGCCGCTGCGGCAAAAGCCGCGGCCTACGCCCCCGTGGCAGACGGTGTGGGCGCCGTGACGGTGACCCTTCTCATGGGCCACACGCTTGAGGCCGCCCGCCGCAGCCTCACCTGATACATAAAGAATAAAAAAGAGAGCCTTTGGCTCTCTTTTTTGTTCTTTTTCAGAGCTTTGCAAGCTTGGGAAATGCCCGCCGCAAAAGCTTCAAGGTGGCCTGAATGGTGGGGCCGCAAAGGGGAATGGTGCAGATGGTGCAAAGGCCCGCTTTGCCGCCCAGGGCCATGCCGCCCGCCACCAGCAGAATATCCAGCACGATGCGCACATAGCGCACCTGCCAGCCGTTGCGGTCCACAAAGGCGAAGGTCAGCCCCTCATAGGCGCCGCGGCCGAAGTCGGCAAAGGCCATAATGGCCGCGCCGAAGCCCATGATCAAAATGCCCACGATCATAATGAAAAAGCAGGCGATGCGGCTGGCGGGATAGACCAGAATGGAAGAATAGAAATCCAGCAAAAAGCCGTTGACCACAACCACCAGCACCGTGCCTACGCTCAGCTGGCGGCGGCTGTAAAAGAGGCAGAAGACGAAGATGGCGGCGCTGAGGATCCAGCTGGCCTGCCCGATGGTGATGGAAAGGGTGTGGGCGATGCCGTCCAGCATCACGGTGAAGGTGGAAGCGCCGAACCCCGCGCGGATGGCAAGGGTCAGTCCGAAGGTGTTGATAAAGCAGCCGATGAGGATGCAAAGGGTTTTGAAGGTGTATTTTTCTATTTTCTTGCTCACTTGAACTGCGCCTCCTGCGTTTACTCACTACAGTATACCCCCTCTGCGGTGGCGGCGCAAGGCGGAGCGGGGAAAATCTTGCGTTTTTCCCGCGGTGTGCTATAATCATCATAAGCCTTTTGGAAGGAGGATATCCCGTGGCCGGTCAGTATAAAACCTCAAGGATCCGCAAAGTGTATATTGCCCGCCTGGTGGGGCGGTGCGCCGTTCTGGTGTGCGCCGTGGCGCTGTATATTCTCCGCCCGGAGATGTTCGGCATTTTGCAGGGCTTTGCCTTTTTTGAAAAGCTCTCCGTCTTCCATCTTTTGTGGCTGGTGTGGATGCTGGATATGCTCTTCCAGCTGATCCCCGCCAAGGATGTGGCGCTGGGCTCTCACAAGCATATGCGCTTCCGCTTCCGCCCCGTGCTGGAAAAGATCAATCCCGCGGCGCTGAAAAACCATATCGTCACCACCACCCGCGCCGCCTATAAGGTCTTTATCATCTGGGCGCTGCTGATCGCGGCCCTGGGCGCCCTTCGCATCGCGCGGATCCTGACGGATGCCCACCTTTTCCTCGTCAGCGTCCTCTTCTATGTCTGCGATCTCATCTGCGTTCTCATCTGGTGCCCCTTCCGCCTCATTATGAAGAATAAGTGCTGCACCACCTGCCGCATTTTCAACTGGGACCATCTCATGATGTTCACCCCCATGCTCTTCGTCCGCGGTTTCTATTCCGTGAGCCTCCTTCTTTTCTCCTTCGCCGTCTGGCTCGTCTGGGAGCTTTGCGTCATGATGTATCCCGAGCGCTTCTGGGAAGGCAGCAACATGGCCCTCAAGTGCTCCGAGTGTACGGATAAGTTATGTACCCAGTATTGCATGAAGCTGAGAGGGAGGAAAAGCTAGGGGACTTGGCTTTTTGGCCTGACTCTGCGTTATCCTCACTCGATGTATACCCGATACACCGTCGCTCGTCTGCCTTGATTCAGGCCAAAAATCCTGCGTCCGTGGTTGCCGGCCTGACTCTGCGTTATCCTTACTCGATGTATACCCGATACACCTTCGTTCGTCTGCCTTGATTCAGACCAAAAATCCTGCGTCCGCACGACTTGGGAGCAGAATCACGGGAACTTGGCTTTTTGGCCCAACTCTGCGCCATCCTCACTCGATGTACACACGGCAACGCAAAAATCACCATATTTTGCCCCGAAAAGAGAAAGATTTTCTTTCTCTTTTTTCTTTTGCCGTTCTTGCGCGGGGCATAGGGGAGTGCTATAATCACCTTATCATGGGGAAAAGTTTTTCCCGTCCATTCTCAGGCAAAGGAGCGCACCAGTATGAAAGCAGCAATTTTCGGTTACGGTAATCTGGGCCGCGGCGTGGAAGACGCCATCGCCCGCACGGGAGACATAGAGCTCGTTGCGGTATTCACCCGCCGCGATCCCGCGTCCCTCACCCTTACCACTCCCACCGCCAAAGTGGTCTCCGACAAGGACATTATGGCATGGAAGGATGAGATCGATGTTCTCTTCCTCTGCGGCGGCAGCGCAACGGATCTTCCCAAGATGACCCCCGCCCTTGCTGAGCATTTCAATGTGGTGGATTCTTACGATAACCATTCCAGCATCCCCGCCCATTTCGCCGCCGTAAACGAAGCGGCCCAAAAGGGCGGCAAGGTGGCCCTCATCTCCTGCGGCTGGGACCCCGGCATGTTCTCCCTCAACCGCGTCTATGCCGAGAGCATCCTTTCCGACGGCGCCAACTATACCTTCTGGGGCCGCGGCGTCTCTCAGGGCCATAGCGACGCGATCCGCCGCATCGAGGGCGTCGTTGACGCGAGACAGTATACCGTCCCCGTGGAAAGCGCCATGGAAAAGGTCCGCGCAGGCGAGTTCCCCAATTTCACCACCCGCGAAAAGCACACGCGCGAATGCTTCGTGGTGGCACAGGAGGGCGCCGATCTTGCGCGCATCGAGCGGGAGATCGTCACCATGCCCGCTTACTTCGAGCCTTATGATACCACCGTCCACTTCATCTCCATGGAAGAGATGCAGCGCGACCACAATAAGCTGCCCCACGGCGGCAGCGTCATCCGCACGGGCCGCACCGGCCCCAAGGGCGAGCACCGCCAGATCATAGAATTCAAGCTGACGCTGGATTCCAACCCCGAGTTTACCGGCGCCGCTCTCGTGGCCTTCGGCCGCGCCGTGGACCGCATGGCAAAGCGGGGGGACATGGGCTGCAAGACCGTTTTCGATATCGCCCCCGCTGACCTTTCCCCCAAGAGCCGTGAAGCGCTCGTGGCGGAACTCCTCTAAAAAATACCTACGAAAGAGAGAATCGACATGCTCTGTAAGAATATCGGCACCAACGGCGCGCACCTCACCTTCGCGGGCCATGACACCGTGGCGCTGGCGGAGAAGTATGCCACTCCCCTCTACCTCATGGATGAGGATAAGATCCGTGAAAACTGCCGCACCTATCTCACCGCCATGAAGGCCTCCTTCGGCCCTGCCGGCTTCCCGCTCTATGCCTCCAAGGCCTGCTGCTTCAAGCGCCTTTATGAGATCATGGCCGAAGAAGGCATGGCTGTGGACCTGGTCTCCTCCGGCGAGATCCACACCGCCATGAAAGCGGGCTTCCCCATGGAGCGCTCCGTGTTCCACGGCAATAATAAGACAGATTTCGACATTGCTTACGCCATGGACTGCGGCGTGGGCTACTTCGTGGCGGACGGTATGTTTGAGCTTCTCGCCGTCAACGAAATTGCCGCCTCCAAGGGCAAAAAGCAGAAGGTGATGCTCCGCCTCACCCCCGGTATCGACCCCCATACCTACGATGCCGTGGCCACCGGCAAGGTGGATTCCAAGTTCGGCACCGCCATTGAAACGGGGCAGGCCGCAGAATTGGTTGCTCAGGCTCTGAACCTTTCCCACATCGACCTTGTGGGCTACCACTGCCATGTGGGCTCTCAGGTCTTTGATGAAGAGGGCGATGTCTATTTGGAAGCGGCCGAGATCATGGTGGCCTTCGCCGCGGAGATGGAGAAAAAGCACGGCCTTACAATGCAGCTTTTGAACCTGGGCGGCGGTTACGGCGTGCGCTATGTGGAGAGTGACCCCTATGTGGATATCGCTGCCAACATCGAAAAAGTGGCCGCCAAGGTGAAGGCTCTTGCCGAAAAGTATGCCATCGCCATGCCCGCCGTTTTGATGGAGCCCGGCCGCAGCATCGTGGCCGACGCGGGCATGACCCTCTATACGGCCGGCACCGTGAAGGAGATCACGGGCTATAAGAACTATGTCAGCGTGGACGGCGGCATGACCGATAACCCCCGCTTCGCTCTCTACGGCTCTGCCTACACCGTGCATCTTGCCAACCGCATGGATGAAGCGTGCGACTTTACCTGCGATGTGGTGGGCCGCTGCTGCGAGTCCGGCGATGTGGTGCAGCCCGATGTGAAGCTGCCCAAGCCCCGCCGCGGCGATACCGTGGCCGTTTGCACCACCGGCGCCTATAACTACTCCATGGCCTCCAACTATAACCGCGTGGCCCGCCCCGCGGTGGTGATGCTCAGCGAAGGCCGTGATTATCTGGCCGTCAAGCGTGAGAGCCTCGATGATCTCACCGCCCTTGATATCTAAAAAGCATAAAAAAAGCTCTGCCGCGAGGCAGAGCTTTTTTATGCTTTTTTGAGCTTCTTCAGCCGCGGCAGCCACCAGTCCTTGCCGTAGGTGATGGCTTCTGCCAGGATCCCAAGGGGGATGGCGGCGTAAATATCGATGACGGAGTGCTGCTTGACAAAGGCCACGCTGATGCACACCCAAAGGCAGAAGAGGGTGACGAGGGCCTTTGCCCACTTTTTGGTGTCAAACTTCAGCCACACCGAGGCGATGCCAAGGGAATAGGCCACATGCAGCGAGGGGCACACGCCGGTGTTGGTGTCAAAGCGGTAGATAAGGCCCATGATCGCCGTGAGGATATTCTCCCGCTCAAAATAGAGGGGGCGCAGATCCTGCCGCGAGGGGAAGGCGATGTAGATGGCCATGGCCGTCACCTGCGTCACGATAATGAAGGTCATGAGTTTTTTAAAGCTTTCGGGGGAATAAAGTGCGAAGTAAATGAGGCAAAATACGATCAGCGCGTACCAGCCCACATAGGGGATCACGAAGATCTCGCAAAAGGGGATGAGATCGTCCAGCGGCGCGTGGACGCTGACGCAGCGCTCCGGGGCGATGAGATTTTCCGTGAGGAAGTAGAGGGCAAAGTAGCCGATCCACCCAAAGAGATACTTCAGGTGGGAAAAGCGGGGGTCATTCAGTTTTCGCAGGCGAAATTCGCGGTAATCAACAACTGGCGTTTTCATGGGCGGTTTTTGGGATAGTCCTTTTTCGGTATGTTGCGGTAGGGGATCACTGTGTGGCGGGGAAGAGAAACCGCCATGTGGGTGATGGTCTCGTGGAGCGCGCGGCAGATGCGCTCCCGCTCACCGCGGCTCTCGGCCTCGGGGTCAAAGTCCACGGCAGGGCCAATATACAACTTTTTCAGCTTGGGCGCAAGGTAAAAAGGGACGAATTTTACCGCTTGTCCCGTCTTTTTATGGTGCATTTTCGCAATGTCCACGAACCGCTCCTGAAAAGCGTAGAGGATGTGGTTGGCCTTTTCGTCCTTTTCGGGGAAGATGACCATGCTCTCGCCCTCGGCCATGTGCTTGAGAGTTGCCCGCACCGTGGTGAGATAGCGCTTATCGTGGTAGACGGGAAGGGTGGAGGCATTGTTGAAAACGCAGACGCAAAGGGGCGTGATAAGATAGGAGAGCAAACGGAAGAAGGGCTGCTGCCACTTGGGCTTTTGGGACCAGAAGTCAGAAAAAGCGTAGGCGGGCACTTCCTTCCATTTCATCATTTCCCCCGCGCACCAGATGCGCTTTTTGCCGGGGAAATAGAGCTCGCAGGCGATGGGGCCGTTCATCTGGGCGTGGTTGCCCACGGCGATGCAGGGGGCGTCTGCGGGGAGATTTTCCGCGCCCACCACTTCGATCTTGGGGTAAAAGAGCCACACAAAAAAGCGGATGACGCGGTAGAGGATGTAGCTGAGGGTCTTCAAAAAAAATTCACCTTTTCCATGTTGTTTGAGGGAGTATACCCAAAGAAAATAAACTCAAACGAAACAATTGCCCCCGGGGAAAAAGAATGGTATAATAAGCTAAACAAACGGCTCGCCGTTTATTTGAATTTTATGATAAGGAGATTTGCAATATGAATAAGTTTTATCGCTGCAGCCATTGCGGCAATCTCATCGGCATGGTGCATGACGCAGGCGTTCCCATGATGTGCTGCGGTCAGAAGATGGATGCGCTGGTTCCCAATACCGTAGAGGCAAGCTCTGAAAAGCACCTGCCCGTAGTCACTGTGGACGGTGATACCGTAAAGGTAGCCATCGGCTCCGCGGCTCATCCCATGGTGGAAGAGCACTATATCGAATGGGTCTATGTGCAGACCGAGCGCGGCGGCGCCCGCAAGGGTCTCAAGCCCGGTGAAGCTCCTGAAGTTTCCTTTGCCATGGGCGGCGAAAAGCCCATCGCAGTCTATGCTTACTGCAACCTCCATGGCTTGTGGATGACCGAGCTTTAATCCTTATACGCATAAAAAAAGAGAACCCCTTCGGGGTTCTCTTTTTTTATGCTTTTTCGGGCTTATTCGTACAGGTCGGATTCATAGGGGATGTCGGTGGTGCCGTCCAGAATGCCGTCGATGCAGTCTTCATAAACACTCTGAGCGTCAGCGGGCAGTTCAGCCTGCAGAGCTTCATTCCAAACCCAGATAACAGCGTCTTCGTTAACGCCTGCCATGATGGCGCTATCGGGGGTCTCGCCGCTGATGCACATGTTGGCGGCAGCCAGCCAGGCAGCGCCGGAGGGCAGCAGGATGGAGCAGAGCATGGTGTCAGCGTAGTCGGGGAATTCGCTCATTTCGGTACCAACGAGGCAGCACTTGATGCCGGCTTCCTGGCAAGCGCGGGCGAGGCCTGCGGCAGCCATGTTAGCGTTGGTGTGGATGAAGTCAGCGCCTTCAGCGATCTGAGCCTTGGCAACTTCATAAGCTTCATTGGGGTCAGCGTCGGAGTTCATAACGGTGTAGAGAACGGTAACATCGGGATTGGTGTCCTTAACGCCCTTTTCGAAAGCGATGCAGGTCTTGGAGTAGGAAGGATAGTCGCCGCCGTTGATGGCGCCAACGATACCGCTTTCAGTGATCTTGGCAGCCAGAACGCCCTGGATGTAAGAACACTGTTCGGAGCAGGACTGCAGGGGGAACTGGTTTTCGGTGATGATGTTGCCGCCGATGGAGATGAAGTAGGTGTCGGGATAGTCACCGCTGATTTCGGCGAAGGGAGCGGCATACTGGCCGCCGTGACCGAAGATGATCTTGTAGCCGTCGTCAGCCAGAGCTTCTGCTTCGGACTTCATAACGTCTGCGGTAGCAGCTTCGATGATGGCACATTCAGCGCCCAGAGTATCGGCTACATACTGGCAGGATTCAGCGCCGGTCTGGCCCCAACCGCCGTCGGTGGGAGAGCTGGGCAGCAGAACTGCGATCTTGAGAGCTTCGCCGTCGCCGGTATCACCGGTATCGGCAGCGCCGGTGTCTTCTTCACCGCCGTCTGCAGCGCCGCCGCCGCAGGCTACGAGGGAGAGAACCATGATGAGTGCGAGAATGAGTGCAAAAAGCTTTTTCATAGTGGAAAACTCCTTTCAATTTTTATAAAGATCCGTAGGATCGTTATAACTTAAGATTTGATGTAGGGCGTGCCCAGCGCGCTGGGTGCCGCGGTGCGGGAGCGGCTCACCAGAATCACGGCCACGATGGTGGCAGCGTAGGGGATGCCCAGAATGAGGTTGCCGAGAGTATTGTTGCCGGAGTTCTGCAGCAGCATCTGCAGCGCGTTGGAAGCGCCGAAGAGCAGCGCGCCAAGGAAGGCGCCGCCGGGGTGCCACTTGCCCAGAACCACCACTGCCATGGCGATAAAGCCGCGGCCTGCGGTCATGTTCTCGGTGAAGATACCGCCCTGCACGATGCTGAGGTACGCGCCTGCGATACCGAACATCACGCCGGAATAGAGGGTGGCGGCATAGCGCAGACCGATGACATTGACGCCGAGACTGTCTGCCGCTCTGGGATTTTCACCCACGGAGATGATCTTGATGCCAAGGGAGCTCTTCTTGATGATGACCCATGTCACCGCCACCATGATGAAGGCGAAATAGGTAAAGAAAGTGTGCTTGAAGAAAAGCTCGTTAAGGAAGGGAATGTCGCTGAGGAGGGGGATGTTGTAGTTCTGGAAGGTGGATACCGTCATGGAGCTGACGATGGCGTCCTCCCCGCGGAAGAGGCGGCGGTAGAGGAAACCTGTCATACCCGTACATAGCATATTGATACCCGCGCCCACCACCACTTGCTTTACCTTCAAGTGCTGCCGAAATTCTACTAATCAAATCATCTTGT
>JAFQLA010000309.1 GCA_017396725.1 Oscillospiraceae bacterium | reverse complement strand
CGTCACCAAAGATGGTGGTAAGGGGGAGGACGGTAACGCCCCATTTTTCAGCCTGCGCGGCAGTGATATCGCTGGCAGAGTCGGTAATGATTCGAATGCTCATGATAAGTCCTTTCCGTTATTTGCATGCGTTTTGCAGATTATCTGCGATCTGCAGCAGCACGCGGTAGAAGATTTCCCGCTCTTCGTCGCTGTAGCCGCGGCCGCCGACTTCCATGGCGCCGAGGATCAGCTCATCCATTTTACGGCAGACTTCTTTGCCCTTGTCAGTAAGACAGAGGGGGGCGCGGTAACGCTTTTGATCGGTGGGAGCGCCGCAGGCGACCAGTTCATTCTTTTCCAGATCCGCAAGAGCGCGGGATATGGCAGCCTTATCCTCATGGGCAAGACGGGAGAGCTGCGCGGCGGTAAGACCGCGGGAATAGTGCTGGAGATAAAAGAGACACATAACATGAGAGCCCTTGAGTCCCAAGGGCTGCATTTCGCGGCACTTGATGGTGTTGATGCAGCGGTTGATCTGTGTGATGGTGCCAACAAAAGTGGAAAACCGATCGATCATGTCTGCGTTCCTCCTGCAAACAGCATTTTTGATGTGCTCATTATATGGTAAAGATGTTGATATGTCAACAAGTTTTGGAAAAGAGCGGGAATTTCTTGTAAGGGGATTTGCCTTTTTGAAAAAAATGTGTATACTATGAGCATATTATGGGTTTATATGCGGATCATCGGCAATATTTGCCGTGATCATTCATCCCGGATAAAACGGAGGGCACGGATATGGAAAAAGCATTGCTGCGAAATCTTCCAAAAGTGGATGAGGTACTGAAGGCGCCTGCGCTTCAGGAAAAGTGCGGCGGCATGGCTGCGCAGTTGGTGACGGATTCTGTGCGCCGCGCGGTGGATGAGCTGCGTCAGGGTGTGCTGGCAGGAGAGATCACGGTGCTGCCCACGCAGGAGGAATTGATCGAAAGCGTATACTCCATTGCCCGCAGCGCTTCCTTGTATTCTCTGCGCGGTGTGATCAACGGCACCGGTGTGGTGCTGCACACGAATCTGGGCAGAGCCTGCCTTTCCAAGCGGGCCGCGCAGGCGGTGGAAGAGGTGGCAGGCAGCTATTCCACGCTGGAGTATAATGTGAATAGCGGCGGCCGCGGTCTGCGTTACAGCCATGTAGAAAGCCTTCTTACCAAGCTCACCGGCGCAGAAAGTGCGATGGTGGTGAATAATAACGCGGCAGCTGTGCTGCTGATCCTCTCTGCCCTTGCCAGCGGCGGTGAAGTGATCACCTCCCGCGGTGAACTGGTGGAGATCGGCGGCTCTTTCCGCGTGCCCGATATCATGGAAAGCTGTGGCTGCCAGCTCAAAGAAGTCGGCACCACCAATAAGACGCATTTGCGGGACTATGAGCGTGCGGTGGGGGAGAACACCCGCGCCCTTTTGAAGGTCCATACCAGTAATTTCAAGATCATGGGATTTACGGAATCCGTGCCTCTTGCGGATCTTGTAGAGCTGGGTAAAAAGGTTTCCCTCCCTGTGATCCAGGATCTTGGCAGCGGCTCCCTTTGCGATCTCAATCAGTTTGGACTCAGAGATGAACCCACTGTGCAGGAATCTGTGCAGGCAGGGGTGGATATCATTTCCTTCTCCGGCGATAAGCTGCTGGGCGGTCCTCAGGCCGGTATCATCATCGGCCGCAAGGAGTATATGGACATCCTCAAGCGCCATCCCCTGACCCGCGCCATGCGCGTGGATAAACTGACGCTTGCCGCGTTGGAAGCTACCCTTCGCAGCTATGCCGAAGGTACCGCGCAGCAGGATATCCCCACACTGCGTATGCTGGGCGATTCTCAGGAAACGCTGCGGGGCAGAGCGCAAATGCTTTGCGATATGCTGGTAAAGAGCGGCGTGGAAGCGGAAGTCATCTCTGAAGTGAGTCAGGTTGGCGGCGGCAGTGTACCCACGCAGGTGCTGCCCACTTTTGCCGTTTCTGTTCTGGACGGCAGACTGACGCCTAACGAATTGGAAAAAGCGCTGCGTCTTTGGGAGCGGCCTATCATCGTTCGTATCGTGCGCGACCGCTGCATTATGGACGCGAGAACTTTGATGGAAGAGGACTTTGCCTGCATCGTTCAGGCGCTGACGGAGATTCTGGCATGAAACATGTGATTATTGGTACGGCCGGTCATGTTGACCACGGTAAGACGCTGCTGATCAAGGCTCTTACCGGCATTGAGACTGACCGTTTGATTGAAGAAAAAAAGCGCGGCATCACCATTGAACTGGGCTTTGCCCATGTAGAATGGGAAGATGGCGTGCAGGCGGGCATCGTAGATGTACCCGGCCATGAAAAGTTTATCAAGAATATGCTGGCCGGCGCCGGCGGCATCGACCTTTGCATGCTGGTGGTGGCGGCAGATGAAGGCTTTATGCCCCAAACCATTGAGCATCTGGATATTCTGGATCTTCTGGGTATCCATGACGGTCTTGTGGTCATCACCAAGAAGGACATGGTGGATCCCGACTGGCTGGAAATGATGCAGGAAGAGATCCACGAAAGAGTGCAGGGTACCTTCCTGGAAGGCAAGCCTGTGCTGACGGTTTCCGCATACACGGGTGAGGGGATTGACGAGCTGAAGGAGCATCTTCACAGATTGGTATTGGCTGCGCAGGAAAAGAATATGCGCGTACCTTTCCGCCTGCCCATTGACCGCGTTTTCTCTGTAGACGGTTTCGGTACTGTAGTTACCGGCACGCTGATCGACGGCTGCATGAATGAGGGCGACGCGGCGGAACTGGTGCCTTCCGGCGCCCAGACCCGCATTCGCAATCTGCAGGTCCACGGCAAGGATGTGCGCACGGCGTATGCCGGTCAGCGCGTGGCGGTGAATCTGGCGGGCCTTCATAAATCCGATGTCAAGCGCGGCGACGCGGTGGCAAAGCCCGGCTGCATCCGTGTTTCCCGTATGTTGGATGTGAAGCTGCGCTGCCTGCGGGATTCGCAGCGTGTGATCGCTAATGATTCCCGGGTCCATCTTTATCACGGCACAGAAGAGCAGGTGGCGAAAGTGGTGCTGCTGGACCGTGAGCAGCTGCTGCCCGGAGAGAGCTGCTATGCCCAGCTGCGCATGTCGGAGCCTATGGCAGCCAAAAACGGCGACCGCTTTGTAATTCGCTTCTTCTCTCCGCTGGAGACCATTGGCGGCGGTGTGATTCTGGATGACGCGCCCTTTAAGCACAAGAGAAATGACGCATCCGTCCTTGAAGCGCTGCGGATCAAGGAATCCGGCTCCGGCGGCGACAAAGTGCTGCAGACGGTGGCGGAATTCGGCACGGCGCTTCCGGACCTGAGCAAGCTTGCGGCAAAGCTGGGTGTGGAAGGCGAAGAACTTTTGGGCGAACTGCGCGAGTTGGTGTCTCAGGGGCGTGTTGTAGAGGCGCTGGAAGGCCGCTATGCCGCCTCCGGCGTAGTAGACAGCATTTGGAAGAATTGCGAAAGTCTGTTGGCAGGTTATCACAAGCAGAATCCGCTTCATGCCGGTATGAAGCCTGCTGAACTGCGCCAAAAGCTTTTTAAAGGCACAGATCAGACGATCGCGGATGCTTTCTTGCGGGAGCTGTGCCGTGAGGGACGCATCAAACGCATGGGTGAGCGGTATGCTTTGGCAGATTTCAATATCCATTTTACCAAACGGCAGACCGCCATCCGCGGAAAGCTGCTGGATATTTTTGAAAAGGCGGATATCGAGCCTGCCTTTTTGGATGATATCATGGCCACCTTCCCTCCCAATGAAAAGGCAGACTGCAAGCAGGTGCTGGACAGCGTCCTCTCCGGCGGGGAACTGGTGATGCTCTCTCCCCAGATCTGCTATCATTACAAGGCCTACGAAAAGGTGTGCCGCGTGACGCAGGAACATTTCGCGTCCAACGAAACGCTGGTGCTTGCCCAGCTGCGTGATGCGCTGGGGACCTCCCGTAAGTATGCCCTCGCTATTCTGGAGTATTTTGACCGTCTGCGCATTACACGCAAGGATGGAGATTTCCGTTATCTGGACAAAGGCTTTGAAGAAAAGTATTGAACCGGAGTTTTTTGGAAAAACTGATAAAGCGGCTCTGCGGTGTTCCGCGGAGCTGCTTTTTATTATCAAAAAAAACGAAAAGAAAATGCTCTTGCAATTTTCGATAGAAAGAGATATAATTATCAGCGCTGTTTATAGATTTGGGAGTATATGGGTGCTGGTGTGCCCCCTGGTCTTCAAAACCAGTGTCGGTGGTGAAGAGCTGCCTGGGTGGGTTCGATTCCCACATATTCCCGCCAAAAAGCGCTGCGGTCAACGCGGCGCTTTTCTTACGGCCTCAATGGATCGGTATATTTCTAAAAAGATAACGGGGCCAGCGAGGCGGCACCGTTTTTTGCCCGTTGGGGTATAGAAAAGGGAAAGAGAAGCCGGACTTTCTGTTTGGGCCGGTAAAATCGTTATTCT
>JAFQLA010000017.1 GCA_017396725.1 Oscillospiraceae bacterium | reverse complement strand
GGCGATATCATAGGCCTTGCCGGTGGCGTTCTGTTCCACGGCGATCAGGCAGGGAACGCCCTTGCCTGCCACATACTGGCTGCGAACGGTGTGGCCGGGGCCCTTGGGAGCGATCATGAGAACGTCCACATCTGCGGGGGGCTTGATCTGGCCGTAGTGAATGTTGAAGCCGTGAGCGAACATGATGGCCTTGCCTTCGGAGAGGTTGGGAGCGATGTCCTTGGCGTACATGTCAGCCTGCTTTTCATCGTTGATGAGGATCATGATGATGTCTGCAGCCTTGGTAGCTTCAGCGGTGGTCATTACGGTGAAGCCGTCCTTTTCAGCAACAGCCCAGCTCTTGCCGCCCTTATAAAGGCCGACGATCACGTCGCAGCCGGAGTCGCGCAGGTTCATTGCGTGTGCGTGGCCCTGAGAGCCGTAGCCCACGATAGCGATCTTCTTACCGTTGAGCTTGCTGAGGTCACAGTCCTTTTCATAGTACATTCTTGCCATAGTTAAATTCTCCTTTTTCCTTAGTATCTTCGTCAAGAGTGAAGTTGCCGCGTTCCAGGGCAACCATACCGGTTCTTGCCAGTTCCATAATGCCGTGGGATTCCAGAAGGCGGACGATGGCTTCGATCTTGCCCTCGTCGCCGATCATGGCGATAGTCAGCGATTCCATAGCCACATCGATGATGCTGGCGCGGAATACATTGGCGATCTGAATGATCTCGTTGCGGACGGTGGAGTCCTTCGCCGTCACCTTTACCAGCACCAGCTCGCGGCGGATGGAATGGCCGGGAGCGAGGCGCTTGACGGAGTGGACGGGGAAGAGCTTGCGGAGCTGATTGCAAAGGAGCTCAGCGTGGTCTTCATCCGCCAGAACCTCGATGGTGATACGGGAGATCAGAGGATCGTCGGTGGTGCCTACTGCAAGGGACTCAATGTTGTAGCCCTTGCGGGAGAACAGACGGGACACCTGAGAGAGGACGCCGGATTCGTTATCTACCAGAACGGAGAGAGTGTGTCTTTCTTTAAACATCTGCATCCACCTCCCTTAGTCCACGATGAAGTTGGTGATGTGGCTGCCGCCGCCCACCATGGGGCGAACCATCTCGTCCATAACGAGAGCGCAGTCGATCACATAGCCGCAGTTATCGGCAAGAGCGGACTTCAGCGCGTCTTCCAGCTCTTCCACGGTGTGCACCCGGCGGCCCTTGAGACCGTAAGCTTCCGCCAGCTTTACAAAGTCGGGGCCGCGGTCAAGGGTGGTCTGGGAATAGCGCTTATTGTAAATGAGGCTCTGCCACTGGCGCACCATGCCAAGGGTGCCGTTATTGAAAATAAGGGTGATAACTGGCACATTGTAGTGCTGTTCGGTGGCCAGCTCGTTGCAGTTCATGCGGAAGGAACCGTCGCCCGTCACATGGATGACGGTCTTTTCGGGGTTACCCACCTTTGCGCCGATGGCAGCGCCAAGGCCGAAGCCCATGGTGCCAAAGCCACCGGAAGTCACCAGCTGACCGGGATAGGTATAGTGGAAATGCTGGATGGCCCACATCTGATGCTGGCCTACATCGGTGGCGACGATGGAATCCTCAGGCACGATGCGGCTCACCGCGTCGGTGATCTGCTTGGGGGTGAGGGTGTCGCCGTCCAGCTCGTACTCGGTTTCGGTCTTGAAGGAGAAGACATAGTCCTTCCACTCCTTGTGGTCGGCCTTGCTCACCCGCTCCAAAAGCAGCTGGAGAACGCGCTTGGCGTCACCGATGATGTGGTGATCCACCTTCACATTCTTGTTGATCTCGCTTCGGTCGATATCGATGTGAACGATCCTGGCCTGAGAGGCGAAGCTCTTGGGGTTCAACGCCACACGGTCGGAGAAGCGGCAGCCCACGGCGATGAGCAGATCGCAGCCGGCGCAGGCCATGTTGGAGGCCTGAGAGCCGTGCATGCCGATCATGCCGGTAGCCAGCTTGGAGTAGCCGGAGAAGCCGCCGCCGCCCATTACGGTGATGGCAACGGGAGCATCGATGGTCTCAGCGAAGGAGAGGAACTCCTTGTGGGCGCGGCTTCTTACCACGCCGCCGCCGCAGATGAGCATGGGCTTGCGGGATTCTTCGATCATCTCCACAAGGCGGTCGATATCTTCCATGTCGGGTTCGGGGGCCTTGAAGTCATGGCTGGCGCGCTTGATGAGGTTGCCCAAACGGCCACAGGAAGCGTGTTCCTTCAAAGGAATGGGGGTGTACTCCGTCTTGGCGGCGGTGACATTCTTGGGAATATCGATGAGCACGGGGCCGGGGCGGCCGCTGCGGGCAATGGCAAAGGCCTCGCGCACCACATCGGCCAGGTCCTTTACATCGCGGACGAAGTAGTTGCACTTGGTGATAGGCATGGAGATGCCGGTGATATCCACTTCCTGGAAGGAGTCCTTGCCCACGAGATCGTCCGCCACATTGCAGACGATGAAAACCACGGGAGAAGAATCCATATAAGCGGTGGCAATGCCCGTGGTGAGGTTGGTGGAGCCGGGGCCGGAGGTGGCGAAGCATACGCCTACCTTGCCGGTGGAGCGGGCATAGCCGTCAGCCGCGTGGGACGCGCCCTGCTCATGGGCGGTGAGGATGTGGTTGATCTTGTCGGAATAGCCGTACAATGCGTCATAAATATTGAGGATCGTGCCGCCGGGATAGCCGAAAACGGTATCCACCTTCTGCTCCAGCAAACATTCCAGCACGATCTGGGCGCCGGTTAATTCCATATCAGAAGACCTCCTTTTTCTGAAGATAGTAATAACAAAAACAAAAAGCCGTCTCGCTTACGCGAAACAGCTTTCAAACGAAAGGAAAGGGGAAAACTAATTCGCGTCTGCGGTATTTACCTTTTTAATAATAATGACGGATACGACGGATACGATGACGGGAAGGACGACTGCTGCGCTGACGCCTACGGCGACAATAACGCTGAAAATAATAATGGACGCCAGAATAATGGCGTCCATAACAGCATAAGAAGCAGCCTCTGCGCAGGCAGGGGCAGCGGACATCATGGAATTCATGGTGTGCATGGTCATTTCCATATGTACTGCCTCCTTCCGCAACTCTTCGGCGTTTTAGCATGCTAAAGTGTTGCACTCAGTATAATACTCTCCCTCACGATTGTCAACGGCTTGCAAACCAAGTTTTTGGGATTTTTTTGCATTTTTCACCCTTTCAGCGAAAATGTCAAAAGATTTGCCGCCAAAAGGTTGCCTTTTGTGAAACTTGCCGTTGACATTCCGCCCCGCCCGTGCTAACTTTAATACATTAAACTGATAATGGTGGAGTAGTACCCCTCACAGGGCAAGGCTTTCGCCGTTTTCAGCAAAAATTTCTCAGCCGCGAGACGCGGTACAGGGTCGGCCCCGTCTCCCACGGTCGGCCCAAGTCCTTAAGAAGGAGGAAAAGCATATGCAGGAAGTCAGAATCAGCGATGTTACCATGCGGCAGGCAGGCAGCCACTTTACCCTGTCGTTCAAGGAGAAATTGGAGCTAAGCAAGCTTCTGGATAAGCTCGGCGTATCTGTCATCGAGCTCGAGGGCATTGAGCGACTTAAGATCGACTCCCTGCGTATCAAGTCCGCAGCGGCAGCCGTGAAGAACAGCACCCTTGCCGTTCCCGTGCAGCTTGACCTTGAAAATGTGACCGCGGTGTGGAACGCGCTGAAAGAAGCGCGCAAACCCCGTCTGCAGGTGGTGGCTCCCGTAAGCCCCGTGCAGATGGAATACCTCTTCCACAAGAAACCCGCGGCCATGCTGGAGGCTATCCGCGACACCGTTTCCGCCTGCAAGGCTTTGACGCAGGATGTGGAATTCGTCGCAGATGACGCCACCCGCTCGGACCGCGCTTTTTTAATTTCCGCCGTCAATACCGCCATTGAAGCCGGCGCATCCACCGTCACCGTCTGCGATACCGCAGGCGCCATGCTCAGCGATGAGTTCGCCGCTTTTATCGATGCTCTCTATGAAGAGATCCCCGCCCTCAGGGATGTGACCCTGGGCGTCTCCTGCTCCAACGATCTCGCCATGGCCGATGCCTGCGCCATTGCAGCCGTCCGCCGCGGCGCAAGAGAAGTGAAGGCCGCGGCCTACAATGTCAATGTGGCCTCCCTTCCCAATGTGTCCCGCGTTATCGCCCGCACCGGCGATAACTACGGGGTCTCCACCCATGTCCGCACCACGGAGATGAAGCGCATCATCTCTCAGGTGCAGTGGCTGTGCGAGACCGAGCGCAGCAAGAATTCCCCCTTTGATAACGGCGTACAGGATGCCGGCGAGGGCCTCTTCCTCACCCGCCATGACGATATGGCAGCCGTGCTCAAGGTGGTGGAAAAGCTGGGCTATGACCTCTCCGAGGAAGACGGCGCCAAGGTCTATGAATCCTTCCGCAGCATCGCCGGCAAGAAAGAGGCCGTTTCCGAGCGCGAGCTGGACGCTATCGTAGCCTCCGCCGCGCTGCAGGTGCCCCCCACCTACACGCTGGACAGCTTCGTTATCACCAGCGGCAACACCATCTCCTCCACCGCCCATGTGAAACTGAGAAAGGGCGAGAGCGCTCTCGAAGGCGTCGTCATCGGCGACGGTCCCATCGACGCGGCCTTCCTCGCCATTGAACAGATCGTGGGCTGCCACTACGAGCTGGACGATTTCCAGATCCAGTCCGTCACCGAAGGCCGCGAAGCTATGGGTGAGACCGTAGTGAAGCTGCGCAGCGGCGGCAAGGTATATTCCGGCCGCGGCATCTCCACCGATATCGTGGGCGCCAGCGTCCGTGCCTATCTCAGTGCGGTGAATAAAATCGCGTACGAGGAGGCTGAAGCATAATGAAACTCTCCTTCTCTACCCGCGGTTGGGACTCCATGAGCTTTGAAGAGTGGGTGGATACCGCCATCGACATGAAGTTTGACGGTATCGAGATCCACAATCTCAATAAATTCCCCGCCCTCACCGAACGCGGCGGCGCGTTCCACAAATACAATATGGCAGCCACCGCCCGCCTTCTGCGGGAAAAGGGCCTTGCCATCCCCTGCATCGATACCTACACCAGCCTCTCCGGCGAGGCTGACCCCACCGACATCATTCTCGAAATGCTGGATGTTGCCTCCGGCATGAATGTGCCCTACATCTCCGTAGTGGCCCGCGAGGATGACGAGGATAAAGTGCGTGAGCGTCTGGCAGCCCTTGTGCCTGTGGCACGGGAAAAAGGCGTGTGCATCCTCATCCGCACCGCCCGCATCTATGCCGATACCGCCCGCCTGCGCGCGCTTTTGGAGAGCTTCGCCTGCGACGAGCTGGGCGCTCTCTGGGATATGCACCATCCCTACCGCAAAAACGGCGAGACCGCCGACACCACCATCAAGAATCTGGGCGCCTATGTCCGCCATGTCCACCTGCGGGACAGCGACGATGCCGATACCTACAACCTCGTGGGCGAAGGCAGTCTCCCCATCGCGGATATGATGCGCGCCCTTTCCTCCGTTGACTATGCGGGCTTCATCTCTCTTGTGTGGAAGCCCGAGTGGATGGAAGACCTCCCCGACTGCGAGATCATCTTCCCCCATTTCGTCAACTACATGAACCGCTTCGATTCCCCCAGAGGCAAGAAAAAGGCCCTCTATCCCAATCATGACGGCACCGGCGAATATGTCTGGAAAAAGGATGAGCTTATCAACCTCACCTTCTCTCAGGTGCTGGACCGCATGGTGGAAGAGTTCCCCGACCAGTATGCCTTCAAGTATACCACCCTGGACTACACCCGCACCTACGAAGAGTTCCGCGAGGATGTGGACCGCTTTGCCCGCGCCCTCATTTCCATGGGCGTGCGCGCCGGCAGCAAGGTAGCCGTCTGGGCCACCAATGTCCCCGCGTGGTACATCACCTTCTGGGCCGCCACCAAGATCGGCGCCGTTCTCGTCACGGTGAATACCGCCTACAAGATCCACGAAGCAGATTACCTGCTGCGCCAGAGCGACACCCACACTCTCGTGATGATCGACTCCGCCGTGGACTCCAACTACCGCGAGATCATCAACGAGATCTGCCCCGAGATCAAAAGCGCCAAGCCCGGCGAGCCCTTGCATTGCAAGAAGCTGCCCTTCCTGCGCAACGTCATCACCGTGGGCTTCAATATGCCCGGCTGCCTCAATTTTGATGAGGCTATGGACCGCGCGGATCTGGTGCCTCAGAGCGAAGTGGACCGCATGGCAGCCGCCGTCCGCACGGACGATGTGTGCAACATGCAGTATACCTCCGGCACCACGGGCTTCCCCAAGGG
Source organism: Oscillospiraceae bacterium (assembly GCA_017396725.1). The sequence continues at coordinate 330 of JAFQLA010000017.1, read as the reverse complement.
CGTTATGCTGACCCACTACAATGTGGTCAATAACGGCAAGTGCATCGGCGACCGCATGGATCTTTCCACCGCGGACCGCATGATGATTCAGGTGCCCATGTTCCACTGCTTCGGCATGGTGCTTTCCATGACCGCTTCCATGACCCATGGCGCCACCGTCTGCCCCCTGCCTTATTTCTCCGCCAAGGCATCCCTTGCCTGCATCAATCAGGAGCACATCACCGCCTTCAACGGCGTGCCCACCATGTTCATCGCCATGTTCAACCATGAGGATTACGAAAATACGGACTTCTCCTGCATGCGCACGGGGATCATGGCGGGGGCGGGCTG
>JAFQLA010000308.1 GCA_017396725.1 Oscillospiraceae bacterium | reverse complement strand
TTCAAGGACAAATGGGATACCTGCGGGGGAAAAGATCCGGGCAAAACCGGATAAATTCCTAGGGAACGCCGCCTAAAGATCGGGGCTTTTCTTTTAGTAGTCCACTTTCACAAGGCACAGGCCTTCCGGAGGCGCCGTGGGACCGGCCTGCTTGCGGTCTTTTGCCTCAAGGATCCGCTCCACATCTGCCGCGGTCAGCTTTCCACGGCCCACTTCCAGCATGGTGCCCACCAGAATGCGCACCATGTTCTGCAAAAATCCCGTGCCGTGGAAATTGAAATAAATATAGTCCTTCTTCTGCACCACCTCGATGGTATCCACCATGCGCACGGTGGATTTTTTCATCTTGGGGTTGCCGCAAAAGCTCTTAAAATCATGCTCGCCCTGCAGCACCGCTGCCGCTTCCTGCATGGCGCGGACATCAGGCTTGAAATCAAGGCGGGTGATATAGCGGCGGTTGAATACCGGTTTCACATCCCCCACAAAGCAGGTGTAGCAATAGGTCTTGCCCACCGCTTTATAGCGGGCGTGGAATCGGGGCGCCGCCTCTTTCACTTCCTTCACCGCGATGTCATCGGGAAGGTAACGGTTCATATAATCCCGGATCTCTTCAGGAGAGAGGCGGGTATCCATCTGGGCGTTTGCCACCATGGCCTTAGCGTGTACGCCGGCATCCGTGCGGCCCGCACCGATGACCTCTACCTCCTGTTCGCACATGCGGGAGAGCACCGTTTCCAGCTTGCCTTGAATGGTATCCCGGTCAGGCTGATGCTCCCAACCGTAGTAGCGGGTACCGTCGTAGGCGATCTCCAGCTTATAATTCTTCACCATTTGTGTTGCACTCCTTCAAAAAATCCGCAATGCCGCTCTCGCCCATCACACGGATCCCGTTTTTCTTCAAAAGTTCCGCCGTCACGCCGTCACCTGCGCGGAGGCTTTTTGTAAAAGTACCGTCATAGATCTCTCCGCTGCCGCAGGAAGGGCTCCGCTCTTTTAAAATGGCTGTATCGCAGCCGAAGAGCTTGGCAAGGCGCAGTGTTTCCTCCCCGCCGCGGCAATACTGCTCCGTCACATCGGTGCCAACGCGGTTTATGACCTTTTCCCCGCAGCGCTCGGCAGGAGGACGGGGCGTAGCAAGACCTCCCATGATCTCAGGGCACACAGGAACCACATGGCAGCATGTTAAAAGCTTTTGAACATCGGCATGGGGCTTACTCTTGCCGTCATACCGGCAGCTTTGCCCCAAAAGGCAAGCGCTGACAAGAACCGTTTTTCTCATACGATCACCTTGCCGTTCAGCGCCGCGTAAACCAAGGTATCCCCTTCATACTGCAGCTTCAACGAGAAGAAAGGCTCATCAGTATCCAGCAGGCGCAAAAAGATCTTATCCCCTTCCCAAAGGGTCAGTTCCAACAGTTTCTTCTTGTCGATCCACTCCAGCGTTCCCTCATCGCATTCAATGAGTTCACCGGTAAATTCATGGGCGGTGAAAAGATGCATATACTCCGTGGGCCATTCATCGGAAACGAAAGTGACGATGCCGCGGTAGCGGTAATCCGTCAGGGTAAGGCCCGTTTCCTCTTTCGCCTCACGCAGCACGCATTCTTCAGGGCTTTCCTTGTCCTCAAATTTGCCGCCAACCCCGATCCACTTATCGTGATTCAGGTCGTTTTCCTTTTTCACCCGGTGGAGCATAAGGTACTGCCCGTCTTTTTCAATATAGCAAAGAGTGGTATTTTTCATGAGTTTCCCTCTTTTGATCCGTTTTTGTCATTGTACCATAATCAGCAACAAAAAGAAAACCCATTCTTGCCGCGATGTCAGTTTGCGGCTATAATGATAAAAAACCGATTTGGAGTTTTCTATGCCTGACTATATTCTCAAACGCTCCGACCGCCGCACCCTTTCTCTGGAGATCACGCGGGAAGGCACCCTCCTCGTCCGCGCGCCGCAGCGCCTGAGTCAAAGCGAGATCGACCGCTTTGTCTCCGCCCACGAAAAATGGATCGAAGAAAAGCTTTCCGCCCAGCGCCGCCGTTTGGAGGCGCACCCGCCTCTTACAAAAGAAGAAGAGGCCTTTTACCGCAAGTGGGCCAAAGAATATCTTCCCCCGCGGCTGGAATACTTCGCAAAGCTTATGGGCCTTACCCCCAGCGGCGTGAAGATCACCTCCGCCAAGACCCGCTTCGGCAGCTGCAGCAGCGAAAACAGCATTTCCCTTTCCTGGCACCTGATGCGCTATAACCCCGTTGCCATCGACTATGTGCTGGTGCACGAGCTGGCCCACATCGTCCATAAAAACCATTCTCCTGCTTTTTACGCATTGGTAGCCACCGTGTTCCCCGACTACAAAGAGCGGCGGGCATTATTGCGGGAATAAAAAAGAAAGAGCCGTAAGGCCCTTTCTTTTTTTACTTTATTTCTTTTTCTTTCGGTAAGCCGTCATACTGCAGGAAAGCACAACGGGGATCGCCGTCAGCAGCACCACCGCGCCTGCCGCGCAGAGGATGATCTCCAGCTTGGAATGAAGCCACAGCCGCTGGATGGGCGCAAACCAATGCATATCTCTGCCCTCAGGCTTCAGACTCGTGGTATCCTTTTCGATCTCGAAGCTGCCCTGACGGCTCAGCTCTTCACACTCCCATGTGTAAGAACCGAAGGCCATATCGGGTACAGTAGCCTGTCCCACATCATTGAGCGCAAAGGAGAAACGATACTCGCCATCCTGATAGATGGAGATCCTGGTTCCGGCATGTTCTTTGCCGAAATTCATAGTAACCGTTTTAGAGGTCACGATCTCGATCTGCTCGATGGATTCCACCACCGCGTCCGCAACACCCTCCGCGTCTTCCACAGAGGAGAAGGAGCCGCCCGTTTCCAAAGCGATATTCTCAAAGAACGCATTGGCGTCGGCATTGGTGCCGATGCCCACAGAGAATACGCTGATGGTATCGGTCGCCAAAGCGCCCAGCGCCTCTTCATCGGATTCCGTGCCATCCAGCGCGATCCTGGCCTGCACCAAAGCCTGCAATACCGTTTCATAGGTATAGCCTGTGTACGGTTCGGGATCCAGCGGCGCCGCGTCACCCAGAACGATGATCACCTTGGTGGAGAATTCTCTCCAGTTCAAAGTCGTCGCTTCCATCAAAGCGGAGTATACCGTCTCATTGTTGTCGCCGCCGTTGCCCAGCGTCAGAGCATCGATAGCATCGCGGATGATGATATCGTTATCGCTGAAGTTCAGCTGCACTCTGCAGGGATAGTCTTCGCTTTCTCCTGTGCGGTCGGCAAAGTCACGGTAGTCGATCAGCGCCACACGGTAGTTGGCGGTCTTTTCCCGCAGACTCTCAAGGATCTCTTCCATATTTTCCTTAGCGTTATCGATGTCATCGCCCATGGAGCCGGTGGTATCCACCACGAAGCAAAGATCCAGAGGCGGCGCCACCGTCACAGAAGGATCGTCCACCACTTCTTCCACATCTTCGTCACGGGAGCGGATCGCGCTGATCACCGCCTGCTCGGCGTTGACCATCTTCACACGGTGGGTGCCGCCCACTTCAAATTCCGCATCCCCTGCCGTGGCAAGAAGGATGTTTTTCACATCCGCACCGCTGAGATCGGGGTTGCAGGCATAGATCAAGCCGGCAACGCCCGCCACATGGGGAGATGCCATAGAAGTGCCGTCCATCTTTGCGTAACTGCCGTTAACAGAGCTATAGATCCGCTCACCGGGCGCCACGATGTCCACACGGGAACCTACAAGAGAAAACGCACTGTAGGTATATTCTACCGTTTTGTTCAGCCAGCCCTTTACATCATGTCCGGCCGAGCCAACGATCACAATATGGCTCTTTGCCACCTCATCCGTTACAGCAGCCCACATACTGCCGTATGCAGCATCTACATTGCCGCTTTCATAATCTCCCCAAAAACATTCCCAACCGGTTGCCTTACGATATCCGTAAGATGCATTGGCATCGGCATGGAAGTTATCATTATTTGCATTTCCGGCAGCTACCACCACGAGAAAGCTTTCTTTGCCGTCAGCCTCCCGCTGTGTGATAAGGTTGCGCAGCGCAGCGCCCAGAACATTTGCATTTTGCTCCAGTATATTCCGCGCCTGAGCATTTCCTCTGCTGGCCGCAAAGACAAGCTCATCGGTATAGCCTTCACTGATATTGATGACCCGCACGCCCTGATTCACAAGATGCTCCACCATGTACAAATAGGTGGAGGCACTGACCAGATACTTGTAGGAAGATCCGACATGTGTGTAATAGCGGGCATGGTAAATCTCACTCTCACCGCAGATCACGCCTGAAACGCCCATGCCGTTATCCCACCCGGCCGCCATGGTGCCGGCTACATGGGTGCCGTGCCGGCTATTATCTCCGGTATCCGTATAGGAAGTATTCTGCGTGATCGTAGTGTCATTTTGCAGGAATACCGAAGAATTGGTAATAATTAAATCCGGATGGTTCTGATCCGGCGTTCCGTCAATCAAACCCACTTTCACAGGGCTCATCTCATCGGCATAGCCCCAGGCACCGGGTGCATGGATCGCTTCCATACCCCAATTGTTTCCGTCCGGCAAAGAGACATCCCAAGCTTCCGCCTCATCCTCTGCCGTCCACGGATCATCAGGGAAGGCCGCGTCACGGGCTTCCACAGTCTTTTCATCCGCAAGGAAAAGATAATCCAGTGAAGCGCTCTCCACAATGGCCTCATCCTGCAGATCTTCCACAATACGGGTGAGCTTTTTATATTCTCTTGCCTCTTCAAAGCGGAATGTATAGAACCCAAAGCTTTTGAGTTCGCTGTCCAGTTCGGCATCGTACTCTTCCGCCAGATCCCGCACATCCTCGATATCTGTGCCGTTGGCTACCACCACCAAAACCGCGCAGTTGGTATAGAGGGCGCCGCTCTCTTCGTTATAATCGATATCAGGGGAGCTTTCGGCGATCTCTTCCATGCTTTCCGTAAGATCGATATCTTCACCGGCAGCAGCGGTACGACCGGCATACATGGGCTGCAGCCAGAAGAGCCACGCCGCTGCGATGCCGCCCAAAAACAGAGACAAAGCAAGCAC
>JAFQLA010000307.1 GCA_017396725.1 Oscillospiraceae bacterium | reverse complement strand
GCGTCAATGACCATTTTCACGCCGCTGCGGTCATCCTCGCGGACGAGAGTCAGCGTGCCGTAAGCGCGCATGAGCTTGCCGAAAAAGGGGATGCGGTTATTTTCCGCCTTGGAGACAAAGACCGTTTCCTGCTTTTTGCTGAGGATGGCAAGAGTCAGCAGGGGGTCGAAATTGGAGCGGTGATTGCAGGTGAAAAAGAAGCGGCGGTCGGTGGGGACCTTTTCCAGCCCCGTCACATGCATGCGCACGCCGCAAAGGGGCGCGATCAGGCGGAGCGTTACCTCCACAAAGCCGCGGTAGGCTTTGCTGTGCTGGGTAAAGGGCTTTTCATCGTTGACCGTAAGGCCCAGCGTCAGCAGGATCGCCACATGGATCAAAACCGGAATGAGCCAGCTGACCAATGCCGCAAGGGGGGCGATGTACCAGCCTGCCGCCGTCAGCGCGGCGGGGCAGAAGATCAGCGTGCCAACACCGACCAGCAGGGCGACGGCGATAAAAATATAAAAAAGCATAGCGATGCTCCTTTGTTAGAGTGGTTGTTTTCAATTATAGCTTTTTGCGGAAATTTTGCAAGAGCGATGTGTTGAAGCGGCGGAAAAAGGGTGCTATAATATTCTGCGGAAAATTACACAAGTACAAGGAGCATAGAAAATGATCTACCAGTATGTGCCTCACGGCATTTGCGCGCAGCGCATCATTCTCGATATTGAAGACGGCGTCATCCGCGATGTGAACATCGTCGGCGGTTGTGACGGTAATCATAAGGGCATCACCGCGCTCGTCAAGGGCATGAAGGTGGCAGAGGTAAAGGACAAGCTCAAGGGCATCCGCTGCGGCTTCCGCGATACCTCCTGCCCCGATCAGCTCAGCCGCGCGCTGGAAGAATACGAAGCAAAGAACAAGTAAGGAGACTGAACATGGATTTTTCCCTTTTGGCAAAAGAGCGTTTTTCTGTCCGCAAATTTGATGCCTCCCGCGCGGTGGAGGATGAGAAGGTAACCGCCATTCTGGAGGCGGCCCGCGTGGCACCCACCGCCCACAATAATCAGCCTCACCATGTGTGGGTCTGCCGCAGCGAAAAGGCGCTTGAGACCATCCGCGCCCTGACGCCCTGCCATTATAACGCCCCCGTTGTGTTTGTGGTGGGCTATGACGATTCTGTTTCCTGGAAGCGGGAAGAAGACGGCAAGGATCACGGCGAGATCGACGCCACCATCGCCCTCACTCAGATGACACTGCAGGCCGCGGAGCTTGGCCTTGGCAGCTGCATCGTGGGCATGTTCGATGAGACGGCAGTCCGCGCCGCGCTGGGTCTTGGCGAGAACTTCCACATCACCATGCTGCTCCCCACAGGCTATCTGCGGGAGGATGCCAAGCCCGCCCATCTCCACGGCAAGCGCCGGGAAATGAGCGAAATGGCCCACGAGGTCTGATAAATAAGAGAAAAGAACACGGTCTTTAGGCGGCGTTCCATAGGGATTTATCCGGTTTTGCCCGGATCTTTTCCCCCGCAGGCATCCCATTCGTCCTTGAAATACACCAAGTAT
>JAFQLA010000306.1 GCA_017396725.1 Oscillospiraceae bacterium | reverse complement strand
GGCGTTGACGGTATGGTACATATCTCCGAGCTGAGCTGGAGCCGTATCAAGAACCCCGCAGAAGTTGTTGCTGTTGGTGACACTCTGGAAGTTTACGTTATCAGCTTCGACGCTGAAAAGCGCAAGATCTCCCTGGGCGTTAAGGACCATGGCCAGGATCCTTGGAGCGTGTTCATGAACACCTATAAGGTTGACGATGTTGCTGAAGTTAAGATCGTGAAGCTCATGACCTTCGGCGCTTTCGCTGAAGTTGTTCCCGGTGTTGACGGTCTCATCCACATCTCCCAGATCGCTGACAAGCGCATCGAAAAGCCCGCTGACGTTCTGTCCGAAGGCGAAGTCGTTCAGGCTAAGATCACCGCTGTTGACGAAGAAAAGAAGAAGATCTCCCTGAGCATCCGCGCTCTGCTCTCTCCCGCTGCTGAAGAAGAAGCAGAAGAAGCTGCTGACGCTGAATAATCAAAGCTTATTGAAAAGACGGGTCGTTTGACCCGTCTTTTTTCTTATCCTGCGCAGATGTGTAACTTGACGCAAAGCATTGCAATGACTAAGAAATGTGGTATAATAAATTTATAATGATCTTTGAATTTTCCCCGGAGGCTTAAAATATGAATTATCAGGAAATGTACCGCGAGAAGCTCACCACCGCGGATGAGGCGGTGAAGTGCGTGAAGTCGGGCGACTGGGTGGACTTCGGCTGGTGCACGGGCCATCCCCGTGTGCTGGATGAAGCGCTGGCAAAGCGGGCGGATGAACTTTTTGACGTGAAGATCCGCGGCGGTATTTATCTTTGGAATCCCGCGATTTTCCAGGTGGAAAATCCCAGCGAGCACTTTATCTGGAATTCCTGGCACATGTCGGTCATCGAGCGCAAACATATGGCCACCGGCGCCGCTTTTTATGCACCTCTGCGCTACAGCGAATTGCCCCGCTATTATTATGAGCACATCGTCCCTGCTGAAGTGGCCATGTTCCAGGTCTCTCCCATGGATGCTCACGGCTATTTCTCCTTCGGCCCCAACGGCAGCCATCTCAAGGCTGTTTGCGATACCAGCAAAAAGGTCATCGTGGAAGTGAATCCCAATATGCCCCGGGCTCTCGGCGGCTTCGAAAGCGGCATTCACGTCAGCGAAGTGGATATGATCGTGGAAGGCCGTGGCGACGCCATGGGCATTCTGCCCGCAGGCGGCGCTCCCACCGAGGTGGATAAGGCCGTTGCCAAGCTGATCGTGGAAGAGATCCCCAATGGCGCCTGCCTGCAGTTGGGTATCGGCGGCATGCCCAATACCGTAGGTTCCATGGTGGCTGACTCCGATCTTAAGAACCTTGGTGTACACACCGAAATGTATGTGGACGCTTTCGTGGATATTGCCATGGCCGGCAAGCTGGACTGCAGCAAAAAGAGCATCGACCGCGGCCGCCAGGTATACGCTTTTGCCGCAGGCACCCAGAAGCTTTATGATTATATCAACGATAATCCCGCCTGCATGACAACTCCCGTCAGCTATACCAACGATGCCCGCGTCATCGCCGGGATCGATAACTTCATCTCCATCAATAACGCCGTGGATATCGACCTGTTCGGGCAGGTCAGCTCTGAAACTTCCGGCTTGCGCCATATCAGCGGCGCAGGCGGCCAGCTGGATTTTGTGCTGGGCGCCTATCTTTCCAAGGGCGGCAAGAGCTTTATCTGCTGCTCTTCTACCTTCAAGGCAAAAGACGGCACACTGAAGTCCCGCATCCGTCCTACCCTGGAAAACGGCAGTATCGTCACCGATACCCGCGCCAACACCCACTATGTGGTCACCGAGTTCGGCAAGGTCTGCCTCAAGGGCATGACCACCTGGCAGAGAGCGGAAGCTCTCATCAGCATTGCCCATCCCGATTTCCGTGAAGAACTCATTGCGGAGGCGGAAAAAATGGGTATCTGGAGAAAAACCAACCGAAGATAAAGAAAAAGAGAGTGCGTGGCACTCTCTTTTTTTTACAGCAATTTTTCAGGGGGAATATTGAAAAGCTTAGCCAAAGCCATCAGGTTTGCCGTGCTGGGAACGGACTCGTTCATCTCCCACTTGGAAACCGCCTGACGGCTGACGCCAAGGGATTCGGCGATGAATTCCTGTGTCATATTGCGGCTGACGCGGTGATTTTTGATGATCTCACCCCGGGAAGGCGGCGCGGGAGGCGCGGGCGGATAAGCGGGAGGCGGCGGAGGCGGAGCATATTGCTGCTTTTTATTTTTGTGAAGGATCAGCAGCACGATGCAAACGATCACCGCGATGAATACGGGAAGGGCAAAGCCTGCAACCAGTCCCAGAACAGCCATAGTGCGTATACTGGACAAGGGATCAACTCCTTTCTTGGGTACAAATATAGCAAAAGAAGGGGTCTTTTTCAACCAACTACCGCGCAACTATCGCGCAACCGCGGGGGAATATGCTTGTAGAAGGCGCGTAGGATATGCTATAATGAAAAAAATGCGATACCGATGAGGGCGAGGTGCTTTTATGGCAGGTATTTTCAGCAAACTTAAAAGAGAACCCTATCCCTTCTGCACCGCGCTGGTGGCCGCCGCAGGCAGCTCCACGCGGATGGGAGAGAACAAAATGTTTATGGATGTGCGGGGGATCCCCGTCCTTGCGCGGACGCTGCAGGCGCTGCAGTGCAGCGAGTCCGTCCGCGAGATCGTCATCGCCACGCGGGAGGATAGTCTCCCTCAGGTTGCGGAGCTTTGCAATACTTACGGTATTTTCAAGCCGGTGAAGGTCATCGTGGGTGGGGAGAGCCGTGTGGAGTCCGTGCTGCGGGCTGCTATGGAGGCAAATCCCCAGACCAGGCTTTTTGCCGTGCAGGACGGCGCCCGTCCTTTTGTAACGCCGGAGATCGTCAATGCCACGGTGAAGGCCGCCGCCAAATGTGCCGCTGCCGCACCTGCCATCCCCGTGAAGGACACGGTGAAAGTGGCGGAGGATCGCATCGTGAAGGAAACGCCCGACCGCAGCCGCCTTTTCGCAGTGCAGACGCCGCAGGTCTTTGACGCGGATCTTCTCAAGGCCGCGCTGCAGTCGGCTCTCAAGGCGAATGACGCCTCTGTAACTGACGATTGTTCAGCAGTAGAGCGGCTTGGCAAGGAAGTTTACTTGACAGAAGGATCGGAAGAAAACATCAAGATCACCACGCCCTTTGACCTCATTGTGGCAGAGGCGATCGTGGATAAAAGGAGCGGATCGGTATGACGAAGCTTCGTATCGGACAGGGTTATGATGTGCACCGTTTGGTGGAGGGCCGCAAGCTGATCCTGGGCGGCGAAGAGATTCCCTATGAAAAGGGGCTGCTGGGCCATTCGGATGCGGATGTGCTGCTTCACGCGGTGATGGACGCGCTTTTGGGCGCGGCGGCCATGGGCGATATCGGTAAGCTCTTCCCCGACAGTGACCCTGCCTATAAAGGAGCGGACAGCGTGAAGCTCCTTCAAGAGGTGGCAAAACGGCTTAGCGAAGCAGGCTACCGCACGGTGAATGTGGACGCTACGCTGGTGGCGCAGGCGCCCAAAATCTCGCCCTACACGGCGGCGATGCGGGAAAATATCGCCCGCGCGCTGGGCGTGGACCTGGATCAGATCAGCGTGAAGGCCCCCACCGCAGAGCGCCTCGGCTTTACGGGGGACGGCTCAGGCATGGCGGCGCAGGCCATCGCGCTATTGGAAAAGGAATGAAAGCGAAAAGGAAAAAGCAGGTGTTTCACACCTGCTTTTTTTCTGCCATAAAATAGGGCGGAGGAGATGGAAATGGACTATAT
>JAFQLA010000016.1 GCA_017396725.1 Oscillospiraceae bacterium | reverse complement strand
CTTTTCGTCGTGTGTTTTTTGTGTGTGACAGGAGAAAGAGTATGTACAGCATCAAGGACTATGTAGTGTGCGGCTCTTCCGGCGTTTGCAGCGTGGAGGATATCTGCGTTCCCGGTTATGCCGTTTTGAAAATCCCTCACTATATACTCCAACCCATTTACGATTTCAAAACCAAGGTGACCGTGCCTACCGAGGGCAGCAACGTCCGCCTGCGCGACCCCATCTCCCGCCGGGAGGCGGAGGCTTTCTTTGAAACCTTTGCCGCCTGCGAGCTTCTTTTCTGCACGGATAACCGCTATGTGGGCAAGTTCTCCAGCGAGATCCTCTCCGGCGGCGAGTGGCTCAAATGGCTGGGCCTTCTCAAAGGCTTCGCAGACAAGCGCCTGCGGCAGAAGGAAAAGGGCAAGACCCTTACCATGCGGGAAGACGCGCTCTACACCCGCGTGAAAAATCTGGTGATGGGCGAGCTGGCCTTCGCGCTGGGCATGACCCTTGCCGAGGCGGAGGAGACTTACGCCGAGCATCTGGAAGAACACCTTTAAACGATAAAAAAGCTGTGGACCGAAAGTCCACAGCTTTTCTTTTTGTATTTCAGCAATTTTTGATCCAGTTCGCAATATCGTCTATCACATCTTCACCGATATGCCGCTCCGCATTGTACTCTTTCTTCGCCTTGGCAATATCGGCATACAAGGCAGGGACAAAAGCATGGTTCAGATCTTTATACAGTTTGAAAGTGACATTCGCCTTCTCTTTAAGAAGCTCTTTGTATAACGCGAAATCTTTCTCCGCCTTTACCTGAAAATCCTTTTCGCCCTGCAGGATCAGCATGGGTTTTTCCAGTTTGGCAAGATAGCCGGGAACATCATGCTCGCCCATTTCCTTGAAATAGTACAGCGTGGTGCCGCCGCCCATTTTTTTCTTTTTGGCCTCTTCATCGCTAAGGTCATAAAGACCGTCAAAGGCACCCATGGTCTTTTGGATCTGCTTTCCTGCGAGCTTGCGGGCAAGGCCCCTCATTCCCGCAAGCATCTCTGCCGTCTGCTCCAGGAGAACCTCTTCCAGCTTACGGGGCGTGCCCGCCATGAGGATAAGACCTTTGTAGTCCCCGCCCTCGCTGTCAATGCGGGGGGCCAGCATGGCGCCCATGCTGTGCCCCACGATGAAGAGCCGCTCGGGATCGATGCGGGGATCTTTTTTCAGCATTTCGGTTGCCAGAACGGCATCGTCGATAGTTTCTTCTTTTACGGTGATGGGCGTGCTTTTATCCCGCAGCATTTTCAATCCGTGGGTAAAAGAGCGCTTATCATAGCGGATGGAGGCAACACCACGGGCGGCAAGCCCCTCAGCCAGATCTTTAAAGGGGGTGAGCTTTCCCACCTTTTCATCCATATTACTGCTGCCGGACCCGTGGACAAACACCACCGCCGGCACGGGGCCTGCGGTATGCGCAGGCAGGGTCAGCAAACCTTTCAGCGGATATTGGGTGCCCTCACCCACAATGATTTTTTCCTGTGTCATCCGTTTTCCTCCGTTTATTTCTGAAAACGGTTGCCCGTGTTGGCATAGACCACGCCGCCAATGGTCACCGCGAAAAACAGCACCAGACCCACCCAGAAAAGAACCATGATGTCCAGCAAAAGCCCAGCCGTTACCACGCACCATACCGCCCCCATAAAGAGCATCAGCTTTGCCATAAAACGGCAGACGGCCTTCTCGTCCATTTTGCTCTTCTCCTCCGGGGAAGCAGTGTTGTAGCCCGCAATGAGCCACGCCCCTTTTCCGCTCCAAAAGACTGCCGAAAGCACAAAAAAGAGAAGAATAATGGCTATGAAAATAATACCCGTCTCCACCATATCAGATCCCCTT
>JAFQLA010000305.1 GCA_017396725.1 Oscillospiraceae bacterium | reverse complement strand
CATCAAGATTGAAAAGGGCAAGCTGCGCGGCGTAAAGTCCAACGGCATGCTCTGCTCTCTCAAGGAGTTGAACCTGACGGCCGACCACGACTATCCCTACGCTGTCATCACCCCCGCCGCCCTGCTGAACGACTATAAGCCTCTCGATCCCGAAAAGCCCTCCGTTCCCGCGGATGTGCAGCCCGGCCACAAGATCTACGGTCCCGTGGTAGCTGCCAAGGTCCTCAGCGTGGAAAGCGCCGGCAAGTCTTTCAGCGTAAAGGCCGATATCGGCGGCAAGGAAATGGAAGTTTCCACCCCCTGCCAGAATATCCATGAAGGCGACATGGTTGCCCTCAACACCAAGGCTGCTTCCATCTGCACTCTCGCAGATCTCCACGCCCAGCAGGCGGAATTCCCCCACTGCATCGAAGACGGCATCTGGATCCTCACCGAAGAGGGCATCAACCCCGGCGACGATATGGCCGCAGTCATCGGTGCGGACGACCATGTGGTGGAATTTGAAATTACCCCCAACCGCCCCGACTGCCTCAGTGTCATTGGTCTCGCCCGTGAAGCTTCCGCTACCTTCGGCGCTCCTTTGAAGCTCCACACTCCCGAGATCCGCGGCTGCGGCGGCAACATTGCCGACCTCGTGGATATCGAGATCGAAGACGGCGACCTCTGCCCCCGTTACACCGCCCGCATGGTAAAGAATGTCAAGATCGCTCCTTCTCCTGCATGGATGCGTGAGCGTCTGCGCAACTCCGGCGTCCGCCCCATCAACAACATCGTTGACATCACCAACTATGTCATGCTGGAATACGGCCAGCCCATGCACGCCTTTGACTTCAGCTGCGTAGAAGGCGGCAAGATCGTTGTCCGCACCGCCCGCGAAGGCGAGACCATCCAGACTCTGGACGGCAACGAACGCAAGCTCACCACCAACATGCTCTGCATCTGCGATGAAAACCGTCCCGTCTGCGTAGCAGGCGTTATGGGCGGTGCCAACAGCGAGATCGTAGGTGACACCGCTATGGTCCTCTTCGAATCCGCCAACTACAACGGCGCATCCGTTCGCCGCACCGCAGCTGCCCTCAACATGCGCACCGACGCTTCCGCCCGCTATGAAAAGGGTCTTGACCCCATGAACACCATGAAGGCCGTACAGCGCGCCTGCGAACTGGTGGAACTTCTGGGCGCCGGCGAAGTGGTAGACGGCGTGATGGATGTCATCGCAAAGGATTCCGCTCCCGTTACCGTAAAGCTGGAACCTGAAAAGATCAACCGTCTCCTTGGCACCGAAGTTTCCGAAGAAGAAATGCGCCGCATCCTCCTCTCTCTGGACTTCACCATCGAAGGCGACACCATCTATGTTCCCTCCTGGCGCAGCGATGTGGAGCACTACTCCGATATCGCAGAAGAAGTGGCCCGTTTCTTCGGCTACAACAATATCCCCGATACCCTTTCCAACGGCATGACCGAACGCCGCGGTTTCAATCCCATCCAGAAGATGGAAAACGAAGCCGGCGCTCTGTGCCGTCAGGCAGGCTTCAATGAGATCATCACCTATTCCTTTATCAGCCCCACTTATTACGATAAGATCAATCTCCCCGCTGATTCCGCGCTGCGTGATTCTCTGAAGATCCT
>JAFQLA010000304.1 GCA_017396725.1 Oscillospiraceae bacterium | reverse complement strand
CGGTGTTTTTTGCCGTGGCAGCCGCGGTAAAGGGCGGCGGATTTGCGCTGCCTGCGGCAGCGGCGGGGGAAAATCCTCTGCTGGGTTCCTGGTTTATGAGCGCGGTATCCTTTGCGGGGTATAATCTTTTCGGCTCCATTGGGATTCTCGCGCCGTTGGGGGAATATACAGAAAAACGGGGTGGTATGGCAAAGGGACTTGCCTTGGGCTCAGGTTTCCTTCTGGTGATCGCGCTGAGCGTTCTTTCCGCTATGGCGGCGCTGCCTCACACGGCGGGAGAAGAGCTTCCCATGCTCTCTGCCGCGCTGGAGCTTTTTCCCTTGGGTGGCTATCTTTACGGTGCGCTGCTGCTTTTTGCCATGTTCGGTACGGCGCTTTCCACGCTGGTGGCGGTGCTGACCTATCTGGGGCTGCATTTTCCCAAAGTGAAAGCCGGCCGCGGCGTGCTGACCGGCGCAATAGGAGCGCTGGTGTTTATCTGCAGCCTTGTGGGCTTTGGTGATCTCATTGGTGTGATCTATCCGCTTTTCGGTTATGCCGGAAGCGTGTTTCTTGTAATGGTGGTGATCCACTATTTCCGGTGCAGAAAAAGGAGTATTGAAAATGGAAAGTAATCTTGTGGAAACCAAGCTCTCCTCGGAGCTTATTTATGACGGGAAGATCCTCCATGTTTATAAGGATCAGGTGACTCTGCCCAACGGTCATGCTGCTTTGCGGGAAGTGATGCGTCATGTGGGCGCGGTCTGCATGGTGGCCCTCACAGAGGATAACCGCGTGGCGGTGGAGCGGCAGTACCGCTATCCTGTAGGTCAGGTGATCACCGAGATCCCCGCGGGAAAGCTGGACAGCAAGGAGGAAGACCACGAAGAAGCTGCCAAGCGGGAACTGTGGGAGGAAACCGGCATCACTGCCAAGAGCTGGCAGTACCTCGGCACCATTTATCCCGCCGCTGCGTATACCGACGAGGTGCTCTATATTTATCTTGCCCGTGATCTCAGCTTTGGTGAGCGGCATCTGGATGAGGATGAATTTCTGGATGTGGAGTTTGTAAAGATCGAAGATGTGGTAGAGGAGATCATGGCAGGGAAGATCCCTGACAGTAAGACGCAGGTCTCCATCCTGCGGGTCTATCATATGCTGCAAAAAGGACTGATTTAAAAAGAAAAAGCGCTGTGCAAAGCACAGCGCTTTTATTTAGTCCTCAAATGCCGAAGAGGATATCGCGATAGGTGGGATAGGGCCAGAATTCATCAGAGGTGACGGCTTCCATGGCATCGATAGATGCGCGGCACTCTTCCATCAAACGCAGGATGGTATCGTGATGGTAAGCGGAGGTGGAAAGATCGCTATAATCCTTGGGAGCCTCTGCCAGCGCGGCTTCCAGCTTCTTGGAAGAGTTGAGAAGGGCGCTGTTGAGAGCGGAAAGGTTGGTGGCGAGGGACTCTTCCACATAGCAGGAGATACCGGGAACGGCATTCTTCTTATTGAGGATAGTGGAGCAGAGGTGGCTGATGTAGGAACTGACTGCGGGAATGATATCGCGCTTGATCATGTGGGTGAGAGTGGTACCCTCAATGGTGATAACATTGCAGTAGTTTTCCTGGCGGATCTCCTGACGGGCCTGCATTTCCGCGGCGGTAAGGATGCCGTGCTTGGAGAAAAGACGGATGTTCTTTTCTTCCGTGTAGCGGGCGATGGCCTTGGGAGTGCAGTCGAGATTGGCGAGGCCGCGTCTTTCGGCTTCTTCCACCCAGGAATCATCGTAGCCGTTGCCGTCAAAAATGATGCGCTGATGCTCGGTGAGGGTCTTGTGCAGCAGATTGGCAAGATCCTTCTGGAAATCTTCGGACTTTTCCAGCACATCGGCAAACTGGCAGAGCTCTTCTGCCATGATGGTGTTGAGAACGGTATTGGCGTTGGAGATGGACTGGGAGGAACCGGGCATGCGGAACTCGAACTTATTGCCCGTGAAAGCCAGGGGAGAGGTACGGTTGCGGTCGGTGGTATCCTGCGGAATGGGAGGCAGGATATCTACGCCGATCTGCAGCTTTCTGCGGGTGGGATCGTGATACTCGGTATCGTGGATAATGGAATCGATGATGCCGGTGATCTCGGCGCCGAGGAAGATGGAGATGATGGCGGGAGGCGCTTCCAGACCGCCCAGACGGTGATCGTTATCCGCGGTTGCCACGGTGCAGCGCAGGATCTCCTGATAATCGTCCACACCCTTGATGAAAGCGGCAAGGAAGAGCAGGAACTGCGCGTTCTGACTGGGATTCTTGCCGGGCTTGAGAAGGTTTTCTCCCTTGTCGGTGGAAAGGGACCAGTTATTGTGCTTGCCGATGCCGTTGACGCCGGCGAAGGGCTTTTCATGCAGCAGACAGACAAGTCCGTTGCGCAGAGCGACCTTTTTCATCAACTCCATGGTGAGCTGGTTGTGGTCGGCAGCAACGTTCGTGGTTTCAAAAATCGGAGCAAGTTCATGCTGTGCGGGAGCGGCCTCGTTGTGCTCGGTCTTGGCCAGAACGCCGAGCTTCCAAAGCTCATCGTTCAGCTCCTTCATGAACTGCTGCACGCGCGGCTTGATGGTGCCGTAATAGTGGTCGTCCATCTCCTGGCCCTTGGGCGGCTTTGCGCCAAAAAGGGTACGGCCGCAGT
>JAFQLA010000303.1 GCA_017396725.1 Oscillospiraceae bacterium | reverse complement strand
AAGCGGGAGTGCGCCGTGGTGGGCATCGCCGAAAAGGGTGGTCTCAACTACGATCTCGTGATCGAAGGCGCTCCCGGCCACGCCTCCACCCCGCCTCCCCGCCAGTACGTGGGCAAGCTGGGCCGCGCCATTGTGGCCATTGAAAATAAGCCCTTCCCCAGCCGCCTCACCAAGCCCGCATCGGAGATGTTCGATACCCTGGGCCGCCATTCCACCTTCCTCTATCGCCTGATCTTCGCCAACCTCTGGTGCTTCAAGGGCGTGCTGGATATGATCTGCAAATCCTCCGGCGGCGAGCTCAACGCGCTCATGCGCACCACCGTGGCCCTGACCCGCATGCAGGGCAGCGACGCTTACAATGTGCTCCCCGCCAAGGCAAGCTTCGGCATCAACACCCGCGTGCTGCCCGGCGAGACCAATGAGACCGTCATGGCGCGGCTGAAAGAGACCATCGCCAGCGACGAGATCTCCATCCGCTTTGTCAGCGGCACGGAGCCCTCCCCCTGCTCGGAGACCTCCGGAGAGGCATGGGAGCTTCTCAAGCGCGCCATCGGCCAGACATGGACGGAGGCCATCGTCTCCCCCTATCTCATGATGGCCTGCTCCGACTCCCGCCATTACTGCCGCATCAGCGACCATGTGTACCGCTTCTGCGCCATGAAGCTCTCCAAGGCCGAGCGCGGCATGATCCACGGCCACGACGAACGCGTTCCCATCGAGACCATGGTAAAGACCGCGGAATTCTATGTGCGGCTGCTGCGCCAGCTTTAAAAAACAAAAGAAAAGCACTCCGTGCCATGCACGGGGTGCTTTTTTCTTCCTTGACAAGGCCCTGCTTTTCGGGTATGCTATATGTCGTTGCCGCGCTTTAAAGCGTGAAACAACCAAGTATATGTGTAAAGTGTGAGGAAGAGAAAATGAAAGAAAAGAAACAGGCGAAATTTGCCACCCGCTGGGGCTTTATCCTCGCGGCAGTGGGCAGCGCCGTGGGCATGGCCAATGTGTGGGGCTTCCCCGCCAAGATGGGCGCATACGGCGGCGGCGCGTTTTTGGTGGCATATCTTATTTTCGTGGCGCTTTTCTCCGTGGTGGGTCTCAGCGCGGAATATGCCGCGGGCCGCAGAGCCAGAACCGGCACGCTGGGCGCTTACCGCATGGCATGGGAAAGCCGCAGCAAAAAGCTGGGTAAGGCAGGCGGGCTTCTGGGCGCGCTGCCTCTGGCAGGCTCCATGTGCATCGCCATCGGCTACGCGGTGATCATCTCCTATGTGCTAAAGGCCTTCTTCCACTCCGTTACGGGCGAGCTCATGAAGGTGGATACCGAGGGCTGGTTTGCCGCTTTCAGCGGAAATGACTATTCCGTGATCCCCTTCCATGTGATCGTGGTGGTGGGCACGCTGCTGACCCTGCTCCTTGGCGCCAAGAGCATTGAAAAGAGCAACAAGGTGATGATGCCTGTGTTCTTTATCATCTTTGCGGTGCTTGCCATCCGCGTGGCGTTCCTGCCCGGCTCTGTGGACGGCTATATTTTCATGTTCACCCCCCGCTGGGAAGCGCTGAAGGATCCCATGGTGTGGATCTGGGCTATGGGTCAGGCCTTCTTCTCCCTGTCCGTTACCGGCAGCGGCATGATCGTTTACGGCGCGTATCTGGGCAAGGATGAGGATGTGGTCTCCGTTGCCGTCCGCACGGCGGTTTTCGATACCATCGCCGCGCTGGTTGCCGCCCTTGTGATCATCCCCGCCTGCTTTGCCTACGACCTGGATGTGGGCGCCGGCCCCTCTTTGCTCTTTGTAACGCTGCCCCGCATTTTGCAGGACATCCCCCTCGGCGGTCTTTTTGCCATCATTCTCTACACCGCCATGGTCTTTGCCGGCGTCAGCTCCCTGCAGAACATGTTTGAAGCGGTGGCAGAATCCCTGCAGCACCGTTTCCCCAAGCTCAGCCGCACCGCGTCTCTCGTGCTTCTGGGCGTGGTGTGCCTTGGCGTTGGCATCAATATGGAGCCCATCCACCAATGGGGCCCCTGGATGGACATCGTCTCCATCTACATCATCCCCATCGGCGCAACGCTGGGCGCTGTCAGCTGGTTCTACATGATGCGCAAGGACGACCTTTTGAGCGAGATCAACTGCGGCGCCGCCAAACCCCACGGCACGCTGTGGCTCTCCGCCGGCCGCTATCTCTATGTGCCCTGCGCGCTGATCCTCAGCTGCGTGGCTCTCTTTATGAAAGTGGCGTTCTAACAGGGCAAAAAGAAAAGCACCTGACTTCGGTCGGGTGCTTTTTTCGCTCGGTCTCGCCTTTTTTTGGTGAGACTTTTTTTATTCTCTGCCCAGAATGCGGTGGGCGAAGGCCTCCGCCCGCTCCTCGATACCGGGGAGCTGAATGAGGCTGCCGGCGTCGTTGGCGGTTTCCAGCATGTCGAAATAGGGCGGGAGGTAGAAGCTCTTATTCATATTGAGAGCGGAGATCAGCTGCCGCGCCACCAGATCGCCGCCGGAATAGCCGGAGACCACGATGCCGTAAAGCTGCTTATCGTAAAACCGGGCCTGACGGAAAAGAGAGGTCAGGCGGTTGACGAAGGCGGTGAGGTTGGCCGAAAGGGTATCGTTATAATTGGCGCAGACCATCACCAGCGCGTCCGCCTCCCGCAGGGCGGGGAACACATTGCGCACGATGGTATCGCCGTGGATGCAGCCGCTGTTGCTGCCAAAGTGCATGCAGGCGGTATAGCTGCAGCCGCTGCAGTCGGCAATGGAGCCGTCCGTCACAAGGGAGATCTCGCGGATCTCGGCGCTATGGAGATGGCGCTTTACCAGATTCCACAGCGTCAGCGTGTTGGAGGTCTGACGCAGCGACGCGTGGACCGCCACGATCTTGCGGATGGGCGGCGGGCCCTCCCAAGCCTGAAGCCGCTGGGCCATTT
>JAFQLA010000302.1 GCA_017396725.1 Oscillospiraceae bacterium | reverse complement strand
GCACACGGTGCACACCGCTTTCAAAATGCAGACGGGAATAGGCACCCTCGCCGGCAATAGTAAAGCTGATCTCCTTAATGCCGCCAAGCTCCGTTTCGTGGAGATCGTTGATCTCCGTCTTCCATCCGCGGCGCTCAGCGTACATAGAGTACATGCGGTAGAGGTTGTAAGCAAAAAGCGCCGCCTCTTCCCCGCCCACACCGCCGCGGATCTCCATGATCACATTGCGGGAGGCATTGGGGTCTTTTGGCAGCAGCAGGAGTTTAAGCTCCTGTTCCAGCCGCTCCATATTCTCTTTGGCGTCCGCCATTTCCTCCTGCGCCATTTCCTTCATCTCAGGATCGGAGAGCATCTCCTCCGCCTGCGCAAGGTTATCGGCGTAGCGGCAGTACTCGCGGTAGGTCTCCACCAGCGGCGTCAGCTCGTGAACTTCACGGTTCAGCCGCCGCAGCTTATCGGGATCGGCATAGACATCGGGATCGGAGAGCTGCTGCTGAAGCTCTTCAAAATGATTATCAATTTCGCGCAGTTTATCGATCATAAAATAGCTCCTTTCTTTTCTTCACCGAGAAAAGAAACCGCTACTTTCCGTTTTCCAGATAATTCTGCACGCTCTTTACAAACTGATTGAGCCAGAAGTGATAACCCACCGCCTTGCTGCGAAGGGAAACATCCAGCACATGGGGCTTTGCGGTGTAGAGATCCATCTGACGGAACACATCCTCACAGCGCTGGTCGCTGCTGCGGGTCAGCACATAAGCGGTATCGGGCAGCTCCAGACCGCGGCGCTTCAAAAAGCCGCGCATCACAGCGCTGCAGCGCCCTGCCCAGACAGGCGTGCCCAAAATCACAAGGCGGTATTCATGTAAGGCTTTCTCTG
This sequence comes from Oscillospiraceae bacterium, assembly GCA_017396725.1. The sequence goes on along the minus strand of JAFQLA010000302.1, from coordinate 1,484 downwards.
TTTCAAAGCGCTTAAGGCGGTGGGTATTCTTTCGCACCGCGTCAAGACCGCTCATGAAAAAGCCCATCGTGCCGCTGCGGTTGATCTCGTCCTGAATGCCTACGATCTCAGCATCCAGCGCCAGGGCGATCTCTTCCATAGCCTGCTTTGTCTTTCCCGTGCGGGAATAGTAAAGGCACAAAATATCACTCATATACGGTTTCTCCTTTTATCAGAAGATCATATCTTTCATCAAAGCAAAGACTTCCCTCAGGTAATAGTTCACCTGCAGCCACCACCACGGAACCGGCGTGCCCACACCGAAAACCGTTTCATAACCCAGCTCACCTGCCAGCATACAAGCGCGGGTCACATGGAAGTCATTGGTGATAATGGCAATCGTCGAATTCTGCGGGTCGATCCCTCTCTGCTCCAGAATTTCTTTGGAAAAGGCAAGGTTTTCTTCCGTGCTGGTGGAGCGCTCTTCCAGAATCAATTCCGCGCCTTCGCCTTCCAATGCGCGGCGCATACATTCCGCCTCCGTAATATCCTCCCCGGGGCCTTGTCCGCCGGAGAGCACCACAGTAACATCGGGATGTTCGTATATATACTCCCGCGCGGCAGTAATGCGGCTTTGGAGCACAAGGCTGGGATTCTCTCCATTGACCCCTGCCCCAAGAACGATCACCGCGTCTGCGGGAAGTGCGGAACGATCCTCCGTTCCCCGGTGCAAAAGGTACCCTTCCACCATCAGAATCAGCACAAAACCAACGATCATACCGTAACGGAAAATCACTTTACACACATTGCCGACCTTGGATTTTCTCGCCCATCCGGAAAGTACCCAATGGAGAATGCACAAAAGGGCAAGGCCCATGCAGAAAAGGGCTGTAAATCGCATGCCGGGAATGCAGCCGATCATTCCGCCCAGCACAAGAAATGCTGCGGCAAATATCCACGGGAACGGTAGTCTCTTCATGCTTTATTCTCCGGCTTCTTCCGCCAGCTCTGCCCAGCGCTCCATCAGCTGCTCCAGCGCTTCTTCCGCTTTGAGCTTTTCTTCATAGACCTCGTTGAGCTTTTGGGCGTCACAGGCATAGGTTTCCATATCCGCTTCCAGCGCCGCGATCTTCTCCTCCGTTTTAGCGATCTCACGCTCGCAGACGGCCAGCTGCTTCTTGGCAGCATAGGCATTCTTATTGCTGCGGACCCGCTGAGGCTGCGCTTCCGCTTTCTTTTCCTTCACTTCGGCACGGGGCGCGTTTTTCGCCTGCTCGGCCTTGATCTGGCGATAGCGCTCAAAGCCCATGGGATAGTCGGTAATAGTTCCGTTTTCCAGTTCCCAGATACGGGTGGCAAAGCGCTGGATGAAATAACGGTCATGGGACACAAAGAGCAGCGCACCGTCATAGGCTTCTACCGCTTCTTCGATCCACTCGCGGGAATCGATATCCAGATGGTTGGTAGGCTCGTCCAGAATGAGGAAGTTGATCTCGTCATCCATC
>JAFQLA010000301.1 GCA_017396725.1 Oscillospiraceae bacterium | reverse complement strand
TTTCGTCATTTTGACTATATTTTGTGCAAAAAACAAAAAACTCTTGATTTTAATTGATAAACTGATATAATTACTGCAGGATTTATTGTTCGGTTGGTACCGGGCAAGCACCTAATCTTTAATGCTCATAATCTCACAGCAATAGCCAAGAGGGACGGAGCACCGGTCTATATCAGCCCGTTCAGTTTGCGCTGGTATACACCGTAAAGATATGGAGATCTTCCTCTCAGACGTTGCTTGGCTGTGAGAATAGCAAACTTTGTCCGAGAGGAGGTTTTTTTATGCTTACCACTGCAAGGTCCCCGTTGCCTTGCAGCATGGCCCCGAAACGGTAAACCAAAAAAAGAGAAGTAATAACTTCAAGGAGTCGCTATGTCTATTTCGTTCAAAAAATCCAAGTGGAAAGACAGCCTCAGCGGTATGTTGATGCCCCTTTGCGCCATCGTATTCGCGCTGCTGGTTAGCTCCATCCTGATTCTCATCATGGGGCTGGATCTCAAGGTAGCCTATACCGCCCTTATCAAGGGTGCTTTTGGCTCCAAAAACGCAATCGGTGAAACCCTCACCAAGATGATCCCCTTGATCTTCACCGCACTGAGCTACGCTCTTGCAAAGCGCTGCGGCATGATCAACCTGGGTGCTGAAGGCCAGCTCTATATGGGCGGTCTGTGCAGCGCTCTTGTTGCTCTGAACCTGCAGGTCCCCTCCTTCATTCATATTCCCCTGTGCATCATCGCCGGCTTCGTCGGCGGCGGTCTGTGGGGTATGCTGGCAGGCGCACTGAAGCTGAAGTTCGGCGCCAGCGAAATGATCACCACCATCATGCTCAACTACATCGCACAGTACTTTGTTAACTTCTGCGTTGACAGTGTTGTCCGTGAACCCGGCGGCGTTATTCCTCAGTCCGCCAAGATGGCCGAGACCGCACAGCTTCCCCGTCTGATCAGCGGCACCCGCGTTCACGCAGGTATCTTCATCGCAATCATTTGCGTAATTCTTTACTTTATCTTCCTGTGGCGCACCCGTCAGGGCTTTGAGACCCGCGTTGTAGGTCTGAACCCTGAAGCTGCCCGTTACGCAGGCTTCAACACCAAGTCCCGCTCCCTCATGGCCATGTTCCTGGCCGGCGGCGTTGCCGGTATGGCAGGTCTCACCGAAATTCTCGGTATCCAGATCCGCGTTTACAAGAACTTCTCCCCCAGCTACGGTTTCGACGGTATTGCTGCTGCTCTTCTGGGCCGCAACACTCCCATGGGTATTGTTCTTTCCTCCGGTCTGTTCGGTGCTCTGCGTTCCGGTTCTAACCAGATGCAGATCGACGCAGGTGTTCCCGCTGCAATGGTCAGTGTTATTCAGGCTCTGGTAATCCTGTTCGTTATCGGCAGCGGCTATTTCGCTACGCTGAGCAAGAAGCGCGCCATCAAGCGCGCAGCAAAGGAGGATAAGGCATAATGGATTTCATCGTAAACTTTCTTAATACGGATGTCCGTATGATGATGCCCATCCTCATCGCTGCAATGGGCCTCGTATTTAGTGAACGCGCAGGCGTTCTGAACATCGGTGCCGAAGGTATTCTCCTTATCGGCGCATTCATGGGTTATCTCGGTACCGTTCGTACCGGCAGCCTGTGGCTTGGTCTTCTTTGGGCCATCGCTGCCGGCGCAGTTGTCGGTGTGATCTACGCTTTCATGGTAGTCACCCTGCAGGCTGACCAAACCGTTGTAGGTACGGCGCTGAACATGTTGGGTCTTGGTATCTCCACCACCCTGCTGCGCATCACCTTCGGTGTCGGCGGTGACATGCCCATGGTAGATGCTTTTGAGAACATTCACATCCCCGTTCTCACCGATATTCCCGTGATCGGCGGCATCTTCTTTGACTACAATGTCCTCGTTTACATCTATCTCGCCATCCTCCTCGTCAGCAACTTCGTGATGTTCAAGACCAAGCTGGGTCTGAAGATCCGTGCTGTCGGTGAAAATCCCCGCGCTTGCGATACCCTCGGTATCAATGTTTACCGCATCCGTTACGGCACCATCATTTACAGCACCATGCTGTGCGGCGCCGCCGGTGCATACCTCTCCACCGCTCAGACCTCTATCTTCGTTGAAAACATGGCTGCAGGCCGCGGCTTCATGGCCCTTTCCGCAGTTGTATTCGGCAGATATAAGCCTCTGGGCGTACTGGGCGCTTGCCTGGTATTCGGCGCAGGTCAGTCCCTGCAGGTCAAGTTGGCAGCTATGGCCACCGGTATCCCCGATGAACTGCTGCGCACCGTTCCTTACCTTCTGACCGTCCTGGCTCTGGTGTTCCTCGGCAAGAAGAGTGCTTCTCCCGCCGCTTCCACCGTGCCTTACATCAAGGACTAAGCCCGTTGCATCACATTAGATTAGGAGTAGGTTTAAATTATGGCTAATGCACTTGAAATGAAAAACATTTGCAAGTACTTCTCCGGTGTGCGTGCAAACCACAACGTGAACCTGACTGTCCGTCAGGGTGAAGTACATGCTCTTCTGGGTGAAAACGGCGCCGGCAAGTCCACTTTGATGAACATTCTTTACGGTCTGTATTCCCCCACCTCCGGTGAAGTGTATATCGATGGCAACAAAGCCAGCATCACTTCCCCCCAGAACGCGATCGAACAGGGCATCGGCATGGTGCACCAGCACTTCATGCTCATCCCCGCGCTGACCGCTATCGAAAATGTTGTACTCGGCATGAGCGAAACCAAAAACCCCGTTCTGGATCTGAAGGCTGCCGCAAAGCGCTTGACAGATCTTGCCGAAAAGTATAATATGTCCCTCGATCCTTTCGCAATGGTCTCTCAGATGACCGTCGGCCAGCAGCAGCGTCTTGAGATCCTCAAGGCTCTGTACCGCGGCGCCAAGCTCTTCATCTTCGACGAACCCACCGCAGTGCTGACTCCTCAGGAAGTTGATGAACTCTTCAACATGTTCCGTCAGCTCACCAGCGAAGGCAAGACCATCATCTTCATCACTCATAAGCTGCATGAAGTTATGACCATCTGCGACCGCTGCACCATCCTCCGCCTCGGCGAAGTGGCTGCTACCGTTGATATCGCTGATACCAACCGCCACGAACTGGCTTCCCTCATGGTAGGCAAGGAAGTTGACCTTTCCTACGATAAGGCTCCCATTGATCCCGCTACCCAGAAGGATATCCTGAAGGTAGAAGGTCTTTGCTCCAGCGGCGAAAACGGCACCAAGGCTCTTAAGAATATTGACCTCACCATCAAGAGCGGCGAGATCATCGGCATTGCCGGCGTAGACGGCAACGGTCAGAGCGAACTGGTTGACTGCATCACCGGTCTTCTTCCCGTCAAGAGCGGTAAGATCTCCATCAACGGTGAGGATCTGACCAACGCCAAGCCCAAGAAGGTCCTGGACGCCAAGGTCTCCCACATTCCTGCAGACCGTCTGGCCCGCGGCGTTATCATGCCCATGAACCTCAGCGAAAACATCGCTCTTATGAATACCGAACGCAAGGATTTCACCAAGGGCATCTTCATGCGTTGGAACACCATCGATAATTACGCTAAGGAAATCATCAAGAAGTACAGTGTTAAGACTCCCTCTCACCAGGAGCTGATGCAGAACCTCTCCGGCGGTAACCAGCAGAAGGTGGTTCTCGGCCGTGAGATCGAGCGTACCCCCGAACTTTTGATCGCAATGCATCCCGCACGCGGTCTGGACATCGGTGCTACCAACTTCGTTCAGGAAAACATTGTCAAAGAACGTGACCGCGGCGCAGCCGTGCTGCTGGTCTCCACCGAACTGGAAGAGATCTTCGCCCTCTCCGACCGCATCGCAGTTATGTTTGAAGGCGAGATCATGGGTATCGTTCCCCCCACCACTTCCATTCAGGAAATCGGTATGATGATGGCCGGCGTCCGTTACGAAGACATCCAGAAGAGCGCTTCCACCGAAGCCTGATCTTACAGGCAAACCCAAATTAAGTATAACGCGTCAAATCATTTTTAAAATCAGGCGCGTTTGGGAATTCGGTTTTCCGCGTTCCCCTCGCCGCTGCTCGTTCGGCGTAAAATATACGAGAAATTAAAAGGAGGATATTATGAAAAAGTTCCTTGCACTCGTTCTGTCCCTGATCATGGTCCTGTCCCTGGTCGCTTGCGGCGGCGGCGCTGTTGCCGGCACCGAAGGCGAAGGCGATGCTGCTAGCGATGGCGCTGGCGAAGGCGAAGCTACCGGTGGTATCCAGATTGCTCAGGAAGACCTGAAGGTCGCTATCCTGCTGCCCGGTACCATCAACGACATGGGTTGGTCCACCACCGCTTACAACGGTCTCGTTGCTATCGGTGAGCACTATGGCTGCGAAACCAACTACATGGAAACTGTTCCCGTTTCCGGTTATGAAGAAGGTTTCCGCAACTATGCTTCCTCCGGCTACAACGTAATCTTCGGCCACGGTTCCGAATTCTACGATGCAGCTGAACTGGTTGCAGCTGAATTCCCCGAAGTAGCATTCATCGTTACTTCCATCGACAAGTCCAACGGCACCAACTGCGCTTCCGTTAACACCCTGCCCCACCAGATGGGCGTTCTGGCTGGTATCGCTGCAGCACACGCTTCCAAGAGCGGTGTTGTTGGTACCGTAGGCGGCGTTCAGTACGTTTCCATCAACGATGCTCTGAACGGCTTCTCTGCTGGCGTTAAGTATGTTAACCCCGATTATGAAGTTCTGGTTAACGTTACCGGTGACGACTTCGACACTGCTAAGTGCAAGGAAGTTACTCTGGCTATGATCGACCAGGGCGCAGACGTTATCTTCTATGACGCAGACGCAGCTGGCCTCGGCGCACTGGAAGCTTGCCAGGAACGCGGCGTTCTGGCTATCCCCGCTATCGCTGACCAGAAGGATCTCGGTCCCGATGTCGTTCTGATGAGCTCCTGCAACGCTCTCGGCGCTGCTATGGACTATGTTGTTGGTAAGGTTATTGACGGTACCTTCGAAGGCAACTTCTATCCCATGGGCTGCGAATCCGGCGCTGTATTCTATGTTGTTAACGAACCCGTTTGGAACGAAGCTATGAGCGAAGAAGGCGCTGCTGCTGTTCAGGCTATGTTTGACGAATTCGTTGCTAACCCCGGTGCTGAATATGTTGATGCATTCATCGACGAATACTGCCCCGAAGATGTATATCTTGCCTAATCTACGGGTAGGATCTGCTAACAGCTAATTGATCTAATCAAAGAAGGGAGACGGAAATTCCGTCTCCCTTCTCTTTTTATCAAGATCTGCCATCTTCTAAAAGGAGTTCGGCAGGCTCTTTTCTTTTTATAGCGGCGTGAGGCAAAGCTGCTCCTCCCTTCCCGCAGGAAAAAGCTGCAGCTTATCTTTTCCCCCTCTTGCCTGCGGTTTTCTTCCGCATTATCCCCTCTGCACAGCAGTTTAACCTTCCCTTCAATCCGTTTATCCGGGAGTTATTTTTTCCTTCTGTGCACAAAAGATGCCGCCTGAGCGCAAAAAAAGACCTGCGATAAATCGCAGGTCTTTTTATTGTAGAAAGATAGATTATCTTCTAGCAGTGGTGTTGCCCATGGTGAGAGCGAGCAGAGCCTTGATGGTGTGCAGGCGGTTTTCTGCTTCATCATACAGAACGGACTGAGCGGAGTCAGCAACTTCGTCAGTAACTTCCTGACCACGGTCAGCGGGCATGCAGTGCATGTAGATAGCGCTGTCCTTAGCCAGAGCCATACGACGGGAGTCAACAATCCAGCCGGGGTTAGCTTCGATCATAGCTACGCCGCGTTCAGCATCGTCGCCAACTTCCATGATGGGGCCCCAACCCTTAGCATAGATAACGTCTGCATCCTTGCAAGCTTCGTCCATGTCGTAAACGACTTCGAACTTGGAGCCAGCAGCTTCAGCGTTCTTGCGAGCGGTTTCCATAGCGAAAGGCATCAGTTCGAATTCCTTGGAAGGAACTGCCAGGGTAACGTCCATACCGAAACGAGGCATGAAGGTAACCAGGGACTGAGCCATGGACAGAGGACGCATGTAGTTACCAGCGGAGGTCCAGGAGATAACGAACTTACGGCCCTTCAGTTCATTGCCGAACTTTTCCTTGATGGTGAAGATGTCAGCCAGAGCCTGAGTGGGATGCCACAGGTCGCACTGCATGTTCAGGATGGGAATCTTGGAATACTCAGCCAGCTTGCGCATGTAGTCATGGCCGCCAACGAAGCTGTTACGGATACCAACGCCGTGGCCCATGCGGGACAGAACTTCGATGGTGTCCTGAGCGGTTTCGCCGTGGTCGATCTGAGTAGCCTTGGGGGTCAGGTAGTTAGCGTGGCCGCCCAGCTGGGTGATACCGCATTCGCAAGCGTTGCGGGTACGGGTGGATTCTTCGAAGAACAGAACGAACAGGGTCTTGTTCTTCAGGATTTCGGTGGGCTCGTCCAGAGTGTAGCGAAGCTTCAGTTCTTCGGCAGTCTTGAACAGAGTGTCAAGTTCTTCCATGCTCCAGTCGCCTTCCCACAGGAAATGCTTGCCTTTCATGCAACTCTTCATAAAGTTACTCCTCCAAAAAAATTAATCTTTTGCATGGGAGAAAATTCTCCCATCCGCGGCGTTTTCCGCCGTTTGAGCATAACTCTTCCTTTGGAAAAATCCGCGTACAGACCTACATATAATATGGCATGTAAATCCCAAAAAGTCAAGGGGTTCCGCAATAGATTTAACAAAGAACGACAAAATTTTTCGCAGCTCTTGTCCCACAAAAATCGAAAAAGTGATTATAAAACCTTTCCTCTTATAAATTTGTCCTTTATATTCCTTTTTTTAAGGACTTCCTTTCTTCTGCCGTGAAAATTTACCGGTCAATCAGTTGACTTTCCTACAAATTATGATATGATTAGTCATGTAATCCTATTTTATTAAGGGGGAATTTCCTATGAGCAATCTTTCCACTCAGGAGAAGCTGAAGCTGATTTCCGACTATATCGACAATAGCCGCGATGAAATCGTACAGTTCCTCATCGACTTCATCGGCATCAACAGCGTTACCTACAACGAAGGCGAAGCTGTTAACTGGCTGGCCGGCAAGATGAAGGAATTCAACTTTGACGAAGTCCGCATCGACAAGGTCGGTAACTGCCTTGGCCGTGTTGGCTCCGGCAAGACCGTTCTCCTGTATGACTCCCATATCGACACCGTAGAACCCGGCGATCCCGCTGAATGGGGCATGGAAGATCCTCTGAAGGCTATCATCACCGAAGACGGCTGCATCAAGGGCCGCGGCGCTTGCGACGATAAGGGCTGCCTGGCTGCTACCGTATTTGCTGGTAAGGCCATCAAGGCTCTGGGCCTGGAAGACGACTTCACTCTGTGGGTTTCCGGTTCCATCTCCGAAGAAGACGTTGAAGGCGCTTGCGTTAAGGCTATGACCGAAGAGTGCCCCGACATCAAGCCCGACTTCATCCTGGTTGCTGAATCCAGCGACAACCGCATTATGCGCGGTCACAAGGGTCGTGCTCTGATCAAGATCACCGTTCCCGGCAAGTGCGCTCACGCTTCCGCTGCCTGGAGAGGTGACAACGCTCTCGTTAAGGCTCTGCCCATTATCGAAGCTATCGACAAGTTCAACGACTTCACCGAAGATCCCTTCCTCGGCAAGGGCACCATCGAAGTTACCAACGTTTCCTGCAAGACTCCTTCTCTGAACACCATCCCCGGCGAAGCAGTCATCACCTGCGACAGACGTATCTCCTGCGGCGAATCCATCGAAGATCTGCTGAACGAAGTTCGTCCCTTCTTCGCTGATATCCCCGGCGTTACCGCTGATATCGACACCGAAAAAATCAAGACCTACACCGGTTACGACATCACCTGCGTTGACTACTTCCCCTCTTGGGTTGTTGAAGAAGATCATCCCTACATCCAGGCCGGCGTTGCAGCATTCACCGATCTGTTCAACAAGGCTCCCGAAGTAACCAAGTGGGACTTCTCCACCAACGCTACTCACCTCTGCGGCCGCATGGGTATCCCCAGCCTCGGCTATGGCCCCGGCGACTCCACCCTGCCCCACAGCTCCGACGATAAGGTTCCCGTAAACGAACTGCTGGATGCTATCAAGTTCTATGCCGCTCTGGCTCTGTACGCTCCCAAGAAGTAATTCTCAGGAAAAGTAAGAAGCTGACTAAAAGCCCCGTCTGCTCAGGCAGACGGGGCTTTTCTTTGTTCCGGCGCAAAAAGAAAGCACACCGCAAAGCGATGTGCTTTTCTTATTAATCGGTAGTGTAGTTATCGAAGTAGCCCTGAATGTAGACGATAGGAGTACCCTTGTCGCCGGAGCCGGAGGTCAGGTCGCAGAGAGAACCGATCAGGTCGGTCAGCTGGCGGGGCGTAGTACCTTCAGATACCATCTTGCCTACCAGATTGCTGTCCTTCTTGTGGATCTCTTCCATAATGGCTTCCTTCAGCGCATCACCGGAGAGGTGAGCGAAGTTGTTGTCGGCCAGATACTTCAGCTTGATCTCATTGGGAGTGCCTTCAAGACCTGCGGTATAAGCAGGAGAAACTACGGGGTCAGC
>JAFQLA010000300.1 GCA_017396725.1 Oscillospiraceae bacterium | reverse complement strand
GCCCTACCTCATCTTTGCGTTGACGGATGAGACTTACTCTCTGGTCTGCAACGATACCAACACCGAAAAGGCCGTTGACCCCCATCGCTACTGTTTTCTAGTCTCTCTTTTCGACCAGTGCTATTGGGTCACAGGCAGCGTCATCGGCTCCATTCTCGGCTCCGTGATCCCCTTCTCCACCGAAGGCATCGACTTTGCCCTCACCGCCCTTTTCATCACCGTTTTCGTGGATCAGTGGCGCGCCACAAAGGATCATCTCCCCGCCCTTATCGGTCTTGCCGCGTCTGTTCTCTGCCTTCTTATTTTCGGCGCGGAGGATTTCCTGATCCCCGCCATGGTGGTCATCGCCGCGGCGCTGACGCTGATGCACAAGAAGGGAGGCGAAAAGCATGCATGATCTTCACGCCGTTCTTGCCATCGCCATAACAGCTGTCGTCACAGCAGCCATCCGCTTCCTCCCCTTTTTAATTTTCGGCTCCAAACGGGAAACCCCACCCTTTATCACCTATCTCGGCAAGGTTCTCCCCTATGCCGTAATGGCCATGCTGGTGGTATTCTGCCTGAAGAATATCTCCTTCCTTTCCGCGCCTCACGGGATCCCCGAAGCCATTGCTTCTGCCCTGGTGGTTGCGCTCCATGTCTGGAAAAAGAATACGCTTTTGAGCATCGTAGGCGGCACGGTATGCTACATGCTTCTTGTGCAGCTGGTATTTTAAGAATAAAAAGAGAGGTGGAAATCCACCTCTCTTTTTTATACTTGAGAAAGCACCTCGCCGATAGCGCCGTTGATCACAAGATCGGCCCCCAGCTCGCGTCCCACTTCCGTTTTATTGATGACCACCAGCCGCTTGCCGCGGTAGTACCGCACAAGGCCTGCCGCGGGATACACCACAAGGGAAGTGCCGCCGATAATGAGCATATCCGCCCGGGTGATGTGCTCTACAGCGCTTGCCAAAGTATCCTCGTCCAGCCCCTCTTCGTAGAGCACCACATCAGGCTTGATGCGTCCGCCGCAGGTGCAGCGGGGTATGCCCCGGCTTTCGATCATGTGCTGCAGGGAATAGAACTTGCGGCAGCTTTCACAGTAATTGCGGTGCACACTGCCGTGAAGCTCCAGCACATTGCGGCTGCCGGCCTTTTGATGGAGCCCGTCGATATTCTGGGTGATAACGGCTTTGAGCTTGCCCTCAGCTTCCCATTGGGCCAGTTTTTTGTGGGCAGCATTGGGCTGGGCCTCAGGAAAGAGCATCTTATTGCGGTAGAAACGAAAAAATTCTTCCCCCTTGCGCTCGTAGAAAGTATGGCTTAAAATAGTCTCAGGCGGATAGTCATACTGCGTGTGATAGAGCCCGTCCACACTGCGAAAATCCGGGATCTTGGATTCCGTGCTGCAGCCCGCGCCGCCGAAAAAGACGATATACTTGCTCTTTTCCACCATGTCTTTAAGCATCGCGATTTTCTCTTCCATCCTCTTTAACCTCATTTCCTAAGGAGTTTTCGTATGAACATTCAGATTTTCGGTTCTTCCAAATCCTTTGATTCCAAAAAAGCCGAGCGCTGGTTCAAGGAGCGCCGCATCAAATATCAGTATATCGATATCGTCTCCAAGGGCCTCTCTCCCCGTGAATATCAAAGCGTAAAGGCCAAGGTGGGGTATGACGCTCTCGTCAACACCAAGTGCCGCGCCTATGAAGAACTCTACATGGCTTATATCACCCGGGAGGCGGCAGAAGAAAAGCTTCTTATGTATCCCGAGCTTTTTAATGTGCCCATTGTGAGAAACGGGAAAGAAGCCACCGTGGGCTTCTGCCCCGATGTCTGGAAAACCTGGGAATAAATACGCTTTAACAAAAGAAAGCCTGCTGAGGCAGGCTTTCTTCTTTTTACATCACATAGCTGCTCTCCACATTGACCACGGCATAGTAATTGCCATCCAGCGCGCGCACGCTCTTTTTCACCCGCTCTTCCACTTCGCTGTTGGAAAGACGGCAGCCGTGGGGCACCACCACATCGAAAATAAGATTCGTGTGGGTAGGGCCTGCCACCATGCGGAAATCGTGGATGGTAAAATCCGGGTCGATGGCGCCCACCAAAAGCGCCACCCTCTCACGGGTCTCCTCGGTGATCCCGTCATTGGTGACAATGGGATCCATATGGATCACCGCCTCGCAATGAAGCTTTTCCTTGAGCTCCATCTCCGCGTTATCCACCATGTCATGCAGCATCATAATGTCCTTGTGGGAGGGAACTTCAGCGTGAAGGGAGATCATTCTGCGGCCGGGGCCGTAGTCATGGACTACCAGATCGTGGATACCTACCACATCTTCATATTTCATGACCAGTTCTTCGATCTCTTTCACAAATTCCTTCTCAGGCGCCTGGCCCAGCAAAGGAGACAGCGTTTCCTTTGCTGCGCGATAGCCCGCGATAAGGATGAAGATCGCCACCAGCAGGCCCACATACCCGTCAATGTAGATCTTTAAGAAATGGGAAGCCAGCGCAGCGCACAAAACGGCTACCGTAGAAAGGCAGTCGGAAAAGCTGTCGGTAGCGGTTGCCACCATGGCAGCGGAATTGATCTTCTTACCTACATTGCGGTTATAAATACCCATGTACAGCTTTACCGCAATGGAGGCTGCCAGGATCACAATAGCCACGATGCTGAAAGTCACTTCTTCGGGATGCAGGATCTTGGAGAAGGAGGACTTGGTCAG
>JAFQLA010000299.1 GCA_017396725.1 Oscillospiraceae bacterium | reverse complement strand
CTCTCCACCTTGGCAAAGGCCGTATTCTTCAGCACCTTCAGTATCCGCACTTCGCAGAGCTCGTCTTTCAGCGCGCGATGCACAAAAACCACCTGACCGTTGATGCGGGCAATACCCAACCCTTCACTGGAATAATCTTCGATCCGCACGCGGTGGATCTCATTTTTCTTCAGTTCCGTCATACTCTCTCCTTCAGGCGGCTCTCCCGCCTGCCGTATTGATCAGAAATTCCACTTTTCCACAAGCCGCCTCAGTTCTTCCGCAAAGGCTGCAAGACTCTTGTTGTCCCGACCGCGGCTGCGGCGAATGAGAGACACAAGAAGCTCGCCCACTGCAACAAGGCGCTCGTAAGCGGAAGAGGACTTGGGCCCGCCGGCAAAGCTGCGCTTTTTCCGTTCGGGAAGATATCCCGGCGCCACCTGACGGTCAAAGGCAAGATCGTATTCCTCTGTGTACTGGGGTGCGTGGGCGGCAAAGCCCCGCTGTTCCAGACTCTTGGCAAAGAAAGGTGCCACTTCCCTGTCACCGTGGACCACAAACACATGCTGCGGCTTGGGATCGAAAGCTTCAACCCATGCCAGCAGATGATCTCTGTCCGCATGGGAGCTAAGGCCCTGGAAATTCACGATTTTGGCCTTTACGCAGACCTCTTCACCGAAGAGTTTTACACTCTCGGCCCCTTCCAGCAAATGGCGGCCCAACGTACCGGGAGCCTGGAACCCCACAAATACCACAGCGGATTCAGTTCTCCAGAGATTGTGCTTAAGATGGTGGCGGATACGCCCCGCATCGCACATACCGGATGCTGAGATAATGACTTTTGGCGTCTTATCCAGATTCAGCATTTTGGATTCCTCGGTGCTCTCCGTCATACGGAGACCGGGGAAAGAGAACATATGGGTGCCGTCTTTCACCAGTTCCAGCGCCTCTTCATCCAGATAACCGCGAAGGTCACCGCAGAAAATGCCAGTCGTGGTTGCGGCAAGAGGACTATCGATATATACGGGGAAGTCTGCAACGGAAGTCACAAGACCTTTATCTTTGATCTCGCGGATAAAGTACAAAAGTTCCTGTGTGCGGCCCACAGCAAAGGAAGGGATCACCACGTTGCCGCCCTTACCCAGCGTTTCATCAATGATGGCTGCCAGTTCATCGGTATAACTCCACACCTCAGTGTGGTTGCGGTCACCATAAGTGGATTCCATCACCACATAGTCCGCTTCTTTCACGTGCTGCGGATCACGGATAATAGGCTGATCCACGTTGCCGATGTCACCTGAGAAAACAATCTTCTTTTCCACACCGTTTTCTGCAAGCCACATCTCCACACTGCCGGAACCAAGAAGATGGCCGGCATCGTAAAACCGCACCTTCACGCCTTCGCAAAGTTCCACCATTTCCCCATATTCGCAGGTACGAATGTATTTTTCCACCATCTGCGCATCCTGCAAAGTATAGAGCGGCTCTACCAAAGGTCTTCCGGCGCGCTCGTTCTTGCGGTTGAGATACTCCGCGTCACTTTCCTGAATGTGGGCAGAGTCCTGCAGCATCACCCGCAGAAGATCGCGGGTAACGCGGGTGGCAAGGATAGTTCCGGTAAAACCGCGGCGTACCAGAAGGGGCACACGGCCGGAGTGGTCAATATGTGCATGAGTCACTACCACAAAATCAATCTCACTGGGATTAAAAGGCAGCGAATAATTATCGATCTCATCGCGCCCCTGCTGCAAACCGCAGTCAATAAGAATCTTTTTCCCATTGATCTCCACACAGTGACAGCTGCCTGTAACGCATTGATCTGCGCCGTAGAAATAAAGTTTCATACAGACCTCCCCTTTCCTTTTCTGTTATTTATATTTTACCATACCCCGCTTTGATCCGCAAGGCATGCGCAATCTTCGATGATATCAACAAATTGTAAACATTACCTTTTTCCTGCTTTTTTTCTTGGCATTATACCTTATTATGTGTTATAGTTATTTTGTATTGGTATGTATAATATCTCTTTTACAAATTCCATCCCCCCCTTGCGGCGGGATCCAAGATAAGGAAGGAAAAAACCATGGGTCTTATTACGAAAATTTTTGGCACTTACAGTGAGCGCGAACTCAAGCGCATTCTCCCCATCGTCTCCAAAATTGAGGCGCTGGAAGAAGAGTACAAAGCGCTGAGCGATGCGCAGCTTCAGGCCAAGACCGGGGAATTCAAGTCCCGCCTTGCCAACGGTG
>JAFQLA010000298.1 GCA_017396725.1 Oscillospiraceae bacterium | reverse complement strand
GGCGCGGGATTGCCGTGAATATCGAACCCGTTGGCAGGATTGTTCTGGTGACCCGTCATGCCGGTGATGGAGTTGTCTGCAATGATCAGGGTACCCAGGGAACGGTTGTACATCATGTTGAGCAGGCCGGTCATGCCGCTGTGGCAAAACGTGGAATCGCCCAGCACCGCCACGGTGCGCTTGGCCTGTTCGCGGCCCAGAGCCTTTTCCATGCCGTGAGCCATGCCGATGGAAGCGCCCATGCAGATGGTGGCGTCCATGGAGTTGAGGGGAGCCATGGAGCCCAGGGTGTAGCAGCCGATATCGCCGCTGACCTTCAGACCGAGCTTCTTAAGAACATAGAAAAGACCGCGGTGCGGGCAGCCGGCGCACATGACGGGAGGACGGCCGGGAACAGTAGCGCCGAATTCTTTATACTCTGCGGGGATACCCATCAGCTTTTCACGGAGCATCGTCTGGGAATATTCACCCAACAGGGTCAGCTCTTCCTTGCCGATAAGCTCAATGCCCAGTGCGCGGCAGTGGGATTCGATATAGGGATCCAGTTCTTCCAGAACGTAGACCTTTTTCACCTTGGCGGCAAATTCCTTGATGAGCTTTTCGGGCAGCGGCTGGATAAGGCCGAGCTTGAGATAGCTGGCACTTTCACCGAAGGCTTCCTTGGCATACTGATAAGCGATGCCGGCGGTGATGATACCGATCTCGGTGCTGTTGATCTCAACGGTGTTGAAGGGGCAGTCTTCTGCCAGTTCACGCAGCTTCTGCTGGCGCTCTTCCACCACAACATGGCGGCCGATCGCATTGGAAGGCATCATAACATATTTGCCGGGATTCTTCTCCTCTGCCTTAAGCGGGAATTCCTGACGCTCGGCAGTTTCCACAATGCTCTGGGAATGGGAAACACGGGTGGAAAGGCGCAGGATCACGGGCGTGTCGTATTCTTCGGAAAGCTCATAGGCTGCCTTGGTATAGGCAAGGCACTCCGCCGAATCGGCAGGTTCGAGCATCGGCAGCTTAGCTGCCAGTGCATAGTGACGGGAATCCTGCTCGTTCTGAGAGGAATGCATACCGGGATCGTCAGCAACTGCAATTACCATACCGCCGTTAACGCCGGTATAGGAAACGGTGAAAAGAGGGTCAGCCGCAACATTCAGGCCAACATGCTTCATCGCCGTGAAGGAACGGCCGCCGGCAAAACTGGCGCCGATGGCGGCTTCCATGGCAACCTTCTCATTGGGTGCCCATTCGCTGTAAAAAGAATCATAAGTGGATGCAAACTCGGTGATCTCAGTGCTCGGCGTTCCGGGATAGCTCGAAACAAAGCGGCAGCCTGCCTCATAAAGACCGCGGGCAACGGCTTCGTTTCCCAACATTAAACGCTTCATGCATTTTCCCCCTGTACGGTTAAATTTAATTTCTTCACGCATACTGATTGCGGCAGCTCTGCGGGCAAAGTTATGCCGGCAAAGCTATACCGCGCCATTTTAGGACATTATACCTCTTTTTCTTCATTCGTGCAAGTTTGATTCGTATAATTTTCTCACAACATCTGCTCTTTCTTCCCCGTCATCTTCCGCAAACGCTTTGTTTACATTTTTATCATTGAATCAACGCGGCAAATCGTGTATGATAAGGATATCTTTAAGAGCGTGACGGCTCTGATCAAATGGAGGATCGGCGGATGTTCGGCTATATACGCCCCTTAAAACCGCAGCTGCGCATTCACGAGTTTGAAACCTACAAGGCGGTCTACTGCGGCCTGTGCCATGAAATGTCCCGCTCACTGGGCTTTTTCTCCCGCATGTTTCTTAGTTACGACTTCGCCTTCGTAGCGCTTCTGCAGATATCGCTGCAGGAAGAAGCGCCGCAGTTTCAAAAGAAAGCCTGCTTCTGCAATCCTCTCAGGCGCTGCAAATGCTGTGGCCGCTCCCCCGCCCTCTCCCTTTCCGCCGCTGCGGCAGGAATGATGATCTACTACAAAAACCGCGATACCATCCTTGATGGCCGCTGGTATGAAAAACTGGCGGGATATCTCCTGCTTCCCATCACCGGGCACGCACGCAAACGGGCTGCCCGCGTCTATCCTCATCTGGAGCCGATCATGGCTTCTTATTTTGAAGGCCAGCTCAGGGCAGAAGCTGCGGATGCACCTCTTGATGCCGCT
>JAFQLA010000297.1 GCA_017396725.1 Oscillospiraceae bacterium | reverse complement strand
TTCGGTGAGAGCGGCGCACTGCTGTGCGGCCATGATGATGTTGCTGTTGTTGGGCAGAATGAACACGGTCTCGGCGGGGATCTTGTCCACCTCATTGAGGATACTCTCGGTGGAGGGGTTCATGGTCTGACCGCCGCTGACGATACCGTCCACGCCCAGATCACGGAAGAGGGAGGCGAGACCTTCGCCTGCGCAGACGGAAAGGAAACCGTAGCGCTTTTCGGGAGCGGCCACTACCTTTTCTTCTTCGCGGGCGGGAGGCATATCGCTGTCGTCATTATCCAGATCATCCACGCTGTGGGTCTTGCGGCCGGCAGCCATGTCCTCGTACTGGGTGCGCATGTTTTCAATCTTGGCAAGCTCCAGAATGCCGTATTTCTGGCCTTCGTTCAGGGCGTTGCCGGGGATATCGGTGTGGACATGGACCTTGAAGGCTTCGTCATCCTCGCCGATAACGAGGCTGTCACCGATGCTGTTGAGGTATTCACGCAGGGGATTGAGATCCACATTGGGATTGCTCTTGCGGACGATGAAAACGGTGTCGAAGGTGAAGGTGATATCTTCATCGGAAAGGTTGGCAAAGTCAGCCTTGTCCTGCGCTTCTTTCTCTTCGGGGAGATCGATCATGGCCTCGCCCTTCATGCAGCTGAGCATGCCTTCCAGAATAACCATATAGCCCTCGCCGCCGGCATCGATCACGCCGGCCTTCTTTAAAACAGGATTCATATCCATGGTTTCCGCCAGAGTGATGCGGCCCTGTTCGATGGCCTTTTCCAGCACATACTGTGCGTTGTTGTTTTCCTGAGCGGCTTCCACTGCGCGCTGAGCGGCAAGACGGGAAACGGTGAGCACCGTGCCTTCAGCGGGCTTCATAACGGCCTTGTAAGCGGCGGCAACGCCTTCTTCCAGAGCGGCGGCAAATTCCACGCCGTCTGCCGTTTCCTTGCCCTTGAGGGCCTTGGAAAGGCCGCGGAAGAGAAGGGAGAGGATCACGCCGGAGTTGCCGCGGGCGCCGCGCAGAAGGGCGGAGGCGGTGACGGAAGCGGCCTGATCAATGGTGGCGGGGGAGATCTTCTTGAGCTCCACGGCGGCGTTGCCGATGGTCATGCTCATGTTGGTGCCGGTATCACCGTCAGGCACGGGGAATACATTCAGGTCGTTGATGGCCTGCTTCTTGGAAGTAACGGCGGCAGCTCCGTAAAGGACCATGTCCTTAAAGAGCTGGCCGTTGATATGTTCTTTCATCTCTCGTTTCCTCCTTGCGATCAAACGGTCATGGAATCAACGAAGATGTTGACGGCCTTGACTTCTACACCGGTGTTCTTGGTGACCATGTAGCGCACTTCCTTGATGATGGAGCGGCTCACGGCGAAGATGTTCACACCGTTTTCCACGATGATGTGCAGATCAATGGAAAGGGTATCGTCGTCATTATAATAGATCTTGACGCCTTTGCTCATTGCTTCCCCGCGGAGAAGATGAACAAGACCGTCCTTCACGGAGCGGTATGCCATGCCCTTGACACCAAAGCAGTTGGTGGCGGCGGCGCCGGTGATGACGGAAAACACAGCGCTGCTGACAGAGATCACGCCATGCTCGTTCTGAGTTTTGATCATAATAAACCTCCTTGCGCCATAGGCGCAAAAAACGGATTTTGTTCTGCGCAAAATGCGCGCAGAGCATAAAATTACATATTAGTAGGATTTTATTATATACGATTTTTCTGCAGATAACAAGGGGAAATTATGCGCCGTGTTTCGATTGCACATTGAAAATGGACAAAAAGCATGATATAATCCCATTGGTATAAATTTGCCGCAGGCTTTTTGACTGCGGATAAAGGAGAAAATTATGCGCGTGATCACCGGTTCGGCCCGCGGCCGCCGTTTGAAAGAGCTTGACGGTCTGGAGACCCGCCCCACCACGGCGCGGGTGAAGGATGGCCTTTTCAGCGCTATTCAGTTTGATATCGAAGGCCGCCGTGTACTGGACCTTTTCGCAGGCACCGGCCAGCTGGGGATCGAGACCCTCAGCCGCGGCGCCAAGAGCTGCACCTTTGTGGACCAGCGAGCCGACGCGGTGAAGCTGATCCGTGAAAACCTTGCTCTGTGCCGCCTGGAAGATAAGGCCAAGGTGGTCTCTTCCGAGGCTATGGCGTTTCTTTCCGGCGTGCGGGAAAAGTTTGACCTTGTCTTTCTGGATCCTCCCTATGAAGCCGGCCTTCTGGAAAAAGCCATTGCCCAGATCGCGCGCTACGATCTTCTGGCGCCCCATGGCATCATGGTGGCGGAATGCCCTGTGGACAAGAATCTGCCTGCTCTCAGCGCGCCTTACGGCATCTACCGTGAGTATCGCTACGGCAAGATCAAACTCACCGTGTACCATCGGGACGGAAATGAGGCGCAGGAATGAAAATTGCAGTTTACCACGGGAGCTTTGACCCCGTGACTTTGGGACACATGGATGTTGTCCGCCGCGCGGCGCTTCTTTTTGATGAGGTGTATGTCTGTGTGGTGCCCAACGGGGAAAAGCGCAGTCCCATGTTCTCCGATGAAGAAAAACTGGAAATGCTGCGCCGTGCCGCTGCCGATATCCCCAATGTCCACGCGGACCTCTGGGGCGGCCTTGTAACGGATTACGCGGCGGAAAAGGGCGCCTGCGTGGTGGTGCGGGGCGTTCGCAACGGGTCGGATTTTGATGCGGAGTATCAGCTCTCCCAGATCTACGGCGCGCTGCAGCCGGGGCTGGACACCGTGTTCCTCCCCGCCTCTCCCGAGCATAGCTGGATCAGCTCCACCCTTGCCCGTGAGATGATCAAATACCACCAGGATCTTACCAGGTATGTGCCGACTTCGGTCGTTGAAATTGTGAAAGGATGGGAATAACCATGGCCAATGATGTAAACCACCTGATTGATGTGCTGTACGGAATGATCGATGAGGCTAAGAATGCGCCCCTGAGCGCTGACAAGTGTATCATCCACCGTGATGAAGCGCTGGATCTGCTGGAAGAGATCCGCGCCCAGCTGCCTCTGGAACTTAAGCGCGCGCAGGAACTGCTGACTGCCCGCAATGACTTCGTGGAATCCGCCAAGCGCGATGTGGACCGCATGATGCGTCAGGCTGAGCTGGACGCCAAGGCCAAGGTCTCCGAAAGCGAGATCGTGCTGGCCGCCCGCAAGCGCGGTCAGGAGATCGTGCTGCGCGCTGAGGAACGCTCCAAGGAGATGTACCGCGTAGCCAACGAATATACCGAAGATGCTCTGCGCCGCACTGAAGAAGCCATCGCCATGGCTTACGAGGAAGTCAAACAGTCCCGCGTCAACTTCCGCACCGCCTCTGCCGAGCAGATGCGCCGCCAGCGGGAAGAGCTGGAAAATCGCGAAAAGGAAGATGTAGCAGATGCATAAAATTTTCGTCGAAATTTTGTGAAAAATGACGAAAATCAGCTGCAAGATTTTTTGAAAACCAAAAATAGGGCGATTTTTTGAAGAGGAACACAACATCTTGTGTCCCTCTTCTTTTTTTGCACAATTTATCGGTTTGCGGGGAGGAAAAAGCCGCAAAAAGCAAAGAAAATCAAGACTTTGAGCGCCGAATTGACATAAAATTTTTTCTTGCAATTCTGCCCTCAGACTCGTATAATTGGGTTAGAAGTGGTGGAAAGTGGTGAGTAGTGCATCAAAGTGGGTGAAAAAGCCCGCGAATGGTGGACGACTCGCCTCCTTTGCGACTTCTGAGATAAAAATCACGCGGAAGGGAGTGGCAGGAATGACCGGTCAATATCAGCACACCATTGACGCCAAAGGCCGTCTTTTTATCCCTGCCAAGCTCCGTGAAGAACTGGGCGAAACCTTCTATGTGACCATGGGTATGGACGGCTGCCTCAGCGTGTACAGCGACGCCAGCTGGGCCAAGTTCACCGAAAAGTTTGAAAGCCTGCCCTACACCCGCACCAAGGCCATGCGTCCTCTCTTTGCCAATGCCGCAAAGTGCGAACCGGACGCGCAGGGCCGTATCCTGCTGCCTGCCAAGCTCCGTGCTTACGCGCAGCTGCAGAAGGATGTTGTGGTCATCGGCGTTTCCAACCGCGCCGAGATCTGGAACGCGGAAAAGTGGTACGCCGTGGAAGAAGCGGAGCTCAATCCCGAGAATATGGGCGCCGTGATGGAAGAGCTGGGGTTCTAACATGGCATTTGATAAAAACGCAGTCTCCGATGAGGCTTTCGGCCACAAGCCGGTGCTTCTGGATGAGTGCCTCGAGGCGCTCAACATCCGGCCTGACGGCGTGTACCTTGACGGTACGCTGGGCCGCGCGGGCCACTCTCTTGAGATCGTCCGCCGCCTGACTACGGGCCGGCTCATCTGCCTTGACCGCGATATGACCGCCATTGAGGCGGCGAAGATCCGCCTTGCCGATTACATGGACCGCGTCACGCTGGTCCACAGCAACTTCAGCGCGCTGCAGGGTGTCCTTAATGAACTGGGCGTCAAGGGCGTGGACGGCATGCTCTTTGATCTGGGCGTTTCCTCCCCGCAACTGGATACTCCCGAGCGCGGCTTTTCCTACATGAACGACGCGCCGCTGGATATGCGCATGGACGCGCAGGCCTCCCTCACCGCCGCGCAGGTGGTGAACGGCGGGAGCTACGAGGAGCTGCGCCGCATCTTATACGAATACGGTGAGGAACGCTACGCTCCCGCCATTGCCAAAAATATCGTTTCCTCCCGTGAGGAAAAACCCATTGAGACCACCTTTGAACTGGTGGACATCATCCGCCGGGCTATGCCCGCCGCGGCGCTGCGTGAAAAGCAGCACCCCGCTAAACGCAGTTTTCAGGCCATTCGCATCGCAGTGAACGATGAGCTTGGCGAACTGCCCCCCATGATGGAATCCGCAGCCGCTTGCCTCAATCCCGGCGGCCGGCTGGCGGTGATCACCTTCCACTCGCTGGAAGACCGCATCATTAAAAAGACGCTTCAGACTCTGGCAACGGGCTGCACCTGCCCGCCGGAATTCCCGGTTTGCGTCTGTGGAAAAAAACCGATCATGAAGCTGGTGAGCCGCAAGCCCATCGTGGCAGGCACGGCAGAGCTGGCCTATAACCCCCGCGCCCGCAGCGCCAAGCTGAGAGTGGCGGAAAAGTGCAGCGAATAAACGAAGGAGAAATCAAATGGCAAACGCATCTGCTAAAAAAGTGAATTACAGAACTTACGGCAGCCTTGCCTATGATGTGGATGTAAGAGCTGAGGAATTCGCTCTTACCAGCTCCGCCGTTGACTTTGAGCGCCGCGTGCATGCAGAGCCTATGGTTCGTCCCGAACCGAAGGCTGTTCCCCGCACCCGCACCCATGCCGCACCCCGCGCAGCTATCCGCGTCAGCGCTCTTTCCGTGGTAGGTACCGTGGCTGTGGGCATCATGCTGTTAATGATCCTTATGAGCTATGTGCAGCTCACCACCATTTCCTCCAGTGTGGTAAGCATGAAGGCAGAGCTGGCCGCTCTGGAGCAGGAGAACATCTCTCTTACCTCCGAGTATGAGCGTGTTTTCGATAAGTCTTCCGTGAAGGAAGCGGCAGAGGCTGCCGGTATGACCAAACCCAGTCCCAGCCAGATCTATTACATTGATCTTTCCAGCCCCGATACGGTGGTGCTCCATCAGCAGGAGACCACGGGCCTTTGGGGAACGGTTGCGGACGCCCTTGGCCGCAGCTTCTTAAGTGTCGTGGAATATTTCAATTAAGCGGCGCCATATAGTAAAATTGCGTAAGGAGTAAGAAGGGGTCTTCTTACTCCTTGCTTTCCATTTATCCGGGAGAGAAGAATTCCGGAAATCCGCCTGAAGGGAAGAAGATCCGTGTCTCAAACGCCTCATAGAAAAAGTGAAGCCGCGCGTCAGGCCAACCGCGTGGTCCATTACCGCACCATGATCTTCATGGTGCTTTTGGGCGTTGTGACCTTTGCGCTGCTGTTCTTCCGCCTTTATGATCTGCAGATCCGCCAGCATGACGCGCTGGAGGAAAAGGCCGTTATGCAGCAGACCGCCTCCTCCGTGGTGACGGCTTCCCGCGGCACCATTTACGACCGCAACGGCAACGCCCTTGCCATCAGCGCAACGGCGGAGACCATCTTCCTCTCTCCCAAGGAGATCATCGACAACGGTGAGGATAAGGTGCTCATCGCCTCCAATCTCAGCGCCCTTCTGGGTGTGGATCAGGCAGAGATTCTCACCATGATGGAAGATGTCAAATCTGAGTACAAGATCGTCTACCGCCGTGCCGAGCAGGCCGATGCCGATAAGGTGCGGGAATTCATCGATGCCAACGATATCTCCGGCATCTATCTCGTGCCGGATTCCAAGCGCTATTATCCCTACGGCAGCCTTGCCTCCCATGTTATCGGCTTCGTAGGCACCGACAATAACGGCCTCTACGGTCTGGAAGCCTACTATGAGGAGAGCCTGCAGGGCACCAACGGCCTTACCATCACCTCCAAGAATGCCGCCGGCACCGATGTGCTCTATCAGTACGAGCAGTATTACGATGCCGAGGACGGCAAGGATCTTGTCACCACCATCGATACCAACATCCAGTATTATCTGGAAAAGGCCCTTGCGGACATGGAAGCCAAGTACGGTACCGGCGTGGGCGCCCAGGGCATCATCATGAACGCCAGGACCGGCGCCATCTATGCCATGGCCTCCATCCCCACCTATGACCTCAACGATCCCTTTACCGTGTATTCCTCCTTCCTCACTGACGATCTCGCGGAGCTGGAGGGCGACGAATATGACGCAAAGCGGGCCGAGCTGCAGCTTCTGCAGTGGAGAAA
Organism: Oscillospiraceae bacterium; assembly: GCA_017396725.1. The sequence continues at coordinate 2,068 of JAFQLA010000297.1, read as the reverse complement.
CCGCTCCATCAACGATACCTACGAACCCGGCTCCACGGGTAAGATCCTGACCCTTTCCATCGCGCTGGAAGAGGGGAAGACCTCCTTTGCCAGTTCCTATAACTGCTCCGGCTCGCTGGAAGTGAGCACGGCGAAGATCAACTGCTCCAAGCGCACCGGCCACGGCTATCAGAGCCTGAAAGAAGCGGTGGGTAATTCCTGCAACCCCGCCTTCATCAATCTGGGCCTTGCCGTAGGCACCGAAACTTACTATAACTACATGGAAGCTTTCGGCCTCAAGGAAAAGACGGGCATTGACCTTGGCGGCGAAGCCACGGGTATCTTCCGTGAAGAATCCGCCTTCGATACGCTGGACCTTGCCTGCTACGCCTTCGGCCAGAACTATACCGTTACCCCCTTGGAACTCATCACCGCGCAGGCGGCCTGCATCAACGGCGGCTATCTCAATGAGCCTTATGTGGTGGAGCAGATCCTGGATGAGGAAGGCAGCGTTGTCTTCCAGCATGAGACCACGCCGATCCGGCAGGTCATCAGCAGCGACACCTCCGCCAAGGCAAGAGAAATTCTGGAATTCGTTGTCAGCGACGGTACCGGCGCCAACGGTCAGGTACCCGGCTATCGCATCGGCGGCAAGACCGGTACGGCAGATAAGGGCAAGACCGGTGACATCGTGGTTTCCTTCTGCTGCTTCGCCCCTGCTGACGATCCTGAGATCATTATGCTCCTTACGCTGGATACCCCCAGCCGTGTGACGGGCACTTATCCCTCCGGCGGCAACATGGTGGCGCCCTTCTGCAGCCAGATCCTTGCCGATGTTCTTCCTTATCTCGGCTATGAGCCCGAATATGAAGAGGGCGAATTTGTCAGCGCGGATGAGACCGTCATCAATGTGGTGGGCCTCAGCGTGGAAGAAGCCACCGAGCGCCTCAATGCCATCGGCTTTGGCGTAAAGACCGTGGGCGACGGTGACAAGGTCACCGATCAGACGCCTGTCGGCGGCGCTATCGTGCCCGGCAGCGCGGATATCATCCTCTATCTGGGTGCGGAAAAGCCCACCCAGCCCTGTATCGTTCCCAATGTGGTGGGTTACTCGGCGGAAGAAGCCAATATCGCCATCACCAACGCAGGCCTTATCATGCGCGTTACCGGCGCCACATCCAGTGATTCCGGCAATGTCTATGTCATTTCTCAAACGGAAGAAGCAGGCACGCAGGTGGAAGCCGGCACGGTCATGACCGTTCAGCTGGGCGACACCTCGGTGCGAGACTGATCTTGGAGGTAAGGATCATGAAACTCAAAGAATTGCTTGCAGGTCTCACGGTGCTCTCCGCCACGGCGGATATGGATGCCGAGATCAGCGGCGTCAGCTACGATTCCCGCGCCACCGTTCCCGGCGACCTCTTTGTTGCCATGACGGGTTATGCTACCGATGGCCACCGCTTTATCCCCATGGCGGCGGAAAAGGGCGCGGCATGCGTGCTTTGCGAAAAAGTGCCGGAAGAAGCAGTGCCTTATGTGCAGGTGGAAAACTCCCGCCGCGCGCTCTCTGTTGTGGGCGCCAACTTCTTCGATCACCCTGCCCGTGAGATGACCATGGTGGGTGTCACGGGTACCAACGGCAAGACCACCACCACCTATCTCCTCAAGGCCATCCTTGAGGCCAAGGCAGGGGCCAAGGTGGGCCTTATCGGCACCAATCAGAACCTCATCGGGGAGGAAGTGCTGCCCACCGAGCGCACCACCCCCGAATCCTTCGAACTCCAGAAGCTTTTCCGCCGCATGGCGGACGCCGGCTGCACCCATGTGGTGATGGAGGTCTCCTCCCACGCGCTGTATCTGGACCGCGTGTACGGCATTCCCTTTGCCGCCGGCATTTTCACCAACCTGACCCAGGATCATCTGGAATTCCATGAGACCATGGAAAACTACTGCGACGCCAAGGCCATCCTTTTCTCCAACTGCGAGACCGGCGTTTATAATGCCGACGATCCCTGGGCTGAGCGCCTTATGAAGGGCGCCACCTGCCGCCCCTTCTCCTACAGTGTGGAAAAGGCGGCAGACATCGTGG
>JAFQLA010000015.1 GCA_017396725.1 Oscillospiraceae bacterium | reverse complement strand
GGCGCTGAATGAAGGCGGTGTCAGCATAGCGATCCTCCCCGCCCTTAGTTATGCCGAAGGCTGCTATGATGAGGCCCGCCCTATCCTTGGCGCCACCGCGGAAGAGCGCTTCACCTGCGGCATCTATGCCGCCGGGAGTCAATACGGTAAAACCCTTTCCCAAAAGAATTCTCTTTCCCTTTCCGATCTGGAAGCTGCCCGCTGGGGCATTCTCTCGCAGGATACACCCCAGCGAGCCTACGCCTCCCTCTACCTTGCCGACCACTATGAGGGCACCACGCTGGATATGCTCCCTGACATCGTGCAGTACGATTCCGAGGCCGCCCTTCGCGCAGCCGCCGAAACGGGCGATGTGGATATCGCCGTTCTCACACGCCACGATACCCTTCCTCTTCTTTTTGAAACGGAGGCGATCTATTCTGCCGTGGCAGCGGTCACCATGCAGGATCCCACCGTCTCATCGGATGCCTTTGTCCGCGCGGCGCGGGAAAGCTTTGAAGCGATTTTGGCAGAAAACCCTGAGCTTTTCGCGCTCTATGATATCCGCCAATTCACCCATATTCAAAACGCCGATCTGGACAGCGCCCGCCGCGTTCTCACCATCACATATTAGGAGGTCACACCATGCAGCACGAGATCACCGTTGCCGCCCCTCTGCTCGATGAAAAGGGCAATCTTCGGGAGGCAGGCTTTGCCAAAAAGCTCCTGCCCATCTACCGCCGCAGCGATATCAAGGCACCCAAGTGGCGCATCAAAGAATGGGACTACTATCTCATTACCAACGACCATTTCGCCGTAGCCCTGACGGTGGACGATAACGGTTACATGGGCCTCGACTCTATTTCCTTCCTCAACTTTGACGAGGTCTGGGAAAAAACCGTGAGCCCCATGTGCCTTTTCCCCATGGGCAAGCGGGATCTTCCCGCCAACTCCTCCGACGGGGATATTGCCGTCAGCGGCAAGGGGTATGCCATCAGCTACCGCCACACAGAGACCGGTCGCCTTCTCACCTTCTCCATGGAAAATTTCTTAAACGGCGCTCCCATCAGCGGCGAGATCCTGCTCACTGACGAGCCGGAGGAAAGCATGGTCATTGCCACCCCCTTTGAAAAGGAAGGGCATTTCTACTACAACCAAAAGATCAACTGCATGCGGGCCGACGGCAGCGTGACGGTGGATGGCACCACCTATATCTTTGACCCCGCCGATTCTTTCGCCGTTCTGGACTGGGGCCGCGGCGTGTGGACTTATCACAACACATGGTACTGGGGCAGCGCCTCCGGTGCTGTGGGCGGCGTTCCCTTCGGCTGGAACATCGGCTACGGCTTCGGCGATACCTCTGCCGCCAGTGAAAATATGGTCTTTTACAATGGACGCGCCCATAAGCTGAGCCGGGTCACCTTCAACATCCCCCAAAAGGACGGCAAGGACGATTTCCTCTCCCCCTGGACCTTCACCAGTGATGACGGCCGCTTTGAAATGGATTTCCACCCCATTATGGACCGTGCCTCCTGCACGGATGTAAAGCTCATCAAGTCCGATCAGCATCAGGTCT
>JAFQLA010000296.1 GCA_017396725.1 Oscillospiraceae bacterium | reverse complement strand
CTTTCCGATTATACTCTGGATAAGGGCGGCAAGCTTCTTATGATGCAGCGTGCCTTGCAGGAGATCGCAGGCAAGCTGAAAATCTACGGAAGATCCTCCCGCAAGGTGACTTTTCTGGAAGATCTGGTGAGTCTCACCGATGAATTCCACAGCTATGCCGTCTCTCCCGAAGCCCTCAGCCGCGAAGCGGATGCGGCGGAAGGCGCGGCAGGGGAAAAGCTGCGGGAGATCGCGCTGATTTACGGTACCTACGAAGGGAAACTCTGCAGCACCGTCAGCGACAGACGCGACCGATTGACAAAATTGGCAGAAAATCTTCCTGCTTCCCATTATGTGGACGGGAAAGATGTGTACATAGACGGTTTTTCCTATTTTAACGGCTTGGAAGAGGACATAATTGCCGTCCTTTTGCGCCGTGCCCGCTCGGTGACGGTGACGCTCCTTGGTGACAAGTACGCAAAGAGTGACGATTTCACCGCTGCCATCCGCGCCCGTGACCGCCTTTTGCGCCTTGCGCAGGTCGCAGGCGTTGAGAGCCGCATCCTTTTTGTCAGGAGCGAGGGGAATACGCCCTTTGACCATATAGAGCGGGAATTTTTCCGCGGTCAGATGCCCTATGAGGGGGAAGCCGCAGAGAAGATCCGCGTGCTGCGGGCGGTAAATACCTATAGCGAAGTGGAAATGGCGGCGGGGGAGATCCGCCGATTGGTGCAAAGCGGCGCTTACCGCTACCGTGATATCGCGGTGGCGGCCCGTAACATGCCCGACTACGAATCTGCAGTAGAGAGCATTTTCCAGCGCTATGACATCCCCGTTTTCTGCAACGAGCGCAGCGACATTCTGGAAAAACCCATGCTGCGTGTGCTGCTTGGTGCGCTGGATGCCATCAACAGCCGCTTTGAATATGAGGATATGTTTACCTATCTCAAAACGGGCCTTGCAGGCGTTACGCCCGATGAGTGCGATGAACTGGAGAATTATGCGCTGAAATGGGATATCCGCGGCAATCTCTGGCTGCGTGACGCACCCTGGACGGCTCATCCCCAAGGTTACAGCGAAAACTGGGACGAGGCGGACATTGCGTGCCTTGCGCGGCTCAACACCCTGCGGGATATGGTCCGTATGCCGCTGAATCACCTGTACAATGCGCTAAATACAAGTGATAGAGCGAGTGATAAAGTAAAAGCGCTTTACAGTTTTGCTTTGGAGATTCGGCTGCCTGAACAGGTTCGTACCAAGGCGCAGATGCTTCTGGAGGCGGGAAACAGTAAGCTTGCGGAGGAATACCGCCAGCTTTGGGACATTTTCTGCGGTGTGCTGGATCAGTTCCATGAGATCCTGCAGGGCAGCGAGCTTTCCAACGAGGACTTCGCGCGGCTCTTCCGCCTGGTGCTGACGCAGTACGATGTGGGCACGATTCCCGTTTCCCTCGATCAGGTGGCAGTGGGAGATGTGGGCAGAAATGACCGCCACGGCATGAAGGTGCTCTTTCTCTTGGGCGCCAATGATAATGTGCTGCCCAATACAGAAAACGGCGGCGGCCTTTTAAATGCCGAGGAGCGCGAACTCCTGACGCGGCAGGGCATCCGCCTTGCGCCCACGGGCTTGGATCAGTTCCATGTGGAGCTGCAGGATATCCATCAGATCCTTAGCCGACCGGAAGAGCGGCTCTATATCAGCTATCCCGCTGCCGATATTTCCGGCAGCGAGCTGCGGCCGTCTTTTGTGGTGGAGCGGATATTGAAGCTTTTTGAAGATGTAAAGATCGAAAATGAACCCAACGACAGATCCTACCGTCTTACTGCCGTTGTGCCTGCGCTGGAAGAATGCGCAGCTCCGCGCTGCAGCGGCTTGCGTGAGCAGTTAATGGAAACGGAAGCCTACGCGCGGGTACTTGAAAAGATGGAAAAAGCCTCCCGTGTGGAGCGGGGCAGCCTTTCTCCCGATGTGGTGCGCTCTCTTTACGGCAGCAGGTTCCGCATGTCCGCCTCCCGCATGGACGCGGTGCGCCAGTGCCACTTTGCTTATTTCATGCAGTACGGTCTCAAGGCCAAGGAGCGGCGCGTTGCAGGGCTGGACGCTCCTGAGATCGGTACTTTTGTACATTTCCTTTTGGAGAATGTATTCCGCGAGATCGCTGAGACGGGTGACTTCGCCAATGTGGCGGAGGAAGCCGTGGAGGAAATGGTGCAGCGCTATGTGGATAGCTATGCCAAGAGCCGCCTGGGTGATCCTGCGGAGCATACGGCGCGGTTCCGCTATCTGTTCAAGCGCCTTTGCAATACGGCGGTATCCATTGTGAAAAACGCGGTGGCGGAGATGAAGGATTCGGATTTCCGCCCCGTGGCCTTTGAACTGGATTTCAGCGCAGGCGGCGACATGCCTGCCATCACCATTGAAGAGCCCGGCGCCACGCTGACCCTTGGAGGTAAGGTGGACCGTGTGGACGGCTGGCTCAAGGACGGCAAGCTGTACCTTCGCGTGGTGGACTATAAGACGGGTAAAAAAGCCTTTGACTTAAACGATGTGCGCTACGGGCTCAATGTGCAGATGCTGCTTTATCTTGAGATGCTGCGGCAGAACGGAAAAGACTATTTCGGCCAGGAGATCGAGCCTGCGGGCATCCTTTATTTCCCTGCGCGGGAAGAGATCCTTTCCATGCCCCGGGGCATTTCTCCCGAAAAGCTGCAGGCGGAAATGGACAAGCACCTGCGCCGCAGCGGTTTGCTGCTGGATCAGAGCGATGTGCTGCGGGCCATGGAGCATGACGCCCTTACCGAGCCGCGGTACTTGCCGCTGAAGGTGAAAAAGGACGGCAGCCTCTCCGGCGATATTGCCTCCGCCGCGCAGCTGGGCAAGCTGGGCCGCTATGTGGAGGAACTGCTACAACAGATCACCTGTGAGATCCGCGACGGCAGGATCGACGCCGATCCCTGCAAGCGCGGGCCCAACGATACCGCCTGCACTTACTGTCCCTTTGCCTCGGCGTGTCAGTTTGAAGAAGGAAGGGACAAATTCCGCTACATGGAAAAGCTCAGGGGCGATGCCTTCTGGGCTGCTATCGATAAAAACGGAAAGGGGGCAGACGGTAATGGCTAAAATTGAATTGACCCCTGCCCAAAGAGCCGTTGTGGAAAACCGCGGCGGGAGCCTTCTGGTCTCCGCGGCGGCAGGTTCGGGCAAGACTAAGGTTCTTGTAGACCGCCTCTTTTCCTATGTGATGGGCGAGGGCTGCAATCTGGATGATTTTCTCATCATCACCTATACCCGCGCGGCAGCTGCGGAGCTTCGCAGCAAGATCGCTTCCGAGCTTGCCAAGCGTCTTGCCGAAGCTGCGGACGATCTCCATCTCCGCCGGCAGACGCTGCGCGTCTATCAGGCGGACATCAAAACGGTGGACGCCTTCTGCAGCAGTCTTTTGCGGGAGAATGTACATCTTTTGAACGACGGGGATGATAAATACGCCCTGTCACCCGATTTCCGCGTGCTGGACGAAAAGGAAGCGTCCCTTTTGCAAAAGCGGGTCTTGCAGCAGGTGCTGGAGAGTTTCTACGAGGGCATCAGCGATGATGCCGAGGGCCACATGCTGGCCGATACTTTAGGCGCGGGCCGTGATGACCGCGTGCTGGAAGAGCAGGTGCTGCAGCTTTACCGCAAGGTGCAAAGTCACCCCTATCCTGAAAAGTGGCTCGCGCAGCAGCGAAGCGTCTGGGAGAATATGGGTGAGGACATCAGCGCATCGCCCTATGCCGCGGCGCTTCTGGGTGAGATCGCACGCCGCAGCAGCTACTGGGCCCAGCGGCTGCAACAAGCCGTTATCATGATGGAAGAAAACGAAGCGCTTACCGTGAAGTACGCTCCTGCTTATTCCGTCACAGCGCAGGGCTTTGAGCAATTGGCAAAAGCTGCCGCCATCGGCTGGGACGAGGCGGTGAGGGCCGCGGCGCAGGTGGAATTCGGCCGTGTTACGGCGGTGCGCGCCTCCGACAACGCGGGAGAACTTAAGGAGATCGTCTCCGTGATCCGCAATGCCGCCAAGGCGGACCTTGCCAAGCTTACGGGATACCTCAGCGTTTCCGCTGCCGAGGCTATGGAGGATATGCGCGCTATCGCCGCGCCCATGATCGCCCTTATCGATCTTGTGACGGCTTTTTCCCATGCTTACCGCAAGGAGAAAAGACGGCGCAATGCCGCCGATTTCTCCGATCAGGAGCACGATGCCATCCGCATTCTTGTGTCTCCCGACGGGTCTCCCACGCAGCTGGGCGAGTTGATCGCGCTGCGCTACAAAGAGATCATGGTGGACGAATATCAGGACACCAATGAGGTGCAGAATTTCATTTTCCGCGCCGTGTCCCGGGGCGGAAAGAATCTCTTTACCGTAGGCGATGTGAAGCAGAGCATCTACCGTTTCCGACTGGCAGACCCCACCATTTTCATTGCCAAATACCGCTCCTATCTTCCTTATCTGGAAGCGGCGGAGGGGGATGGGAGAAAGATCCTGCTCTCGCAGAATTTCCGCTCCAGAAAAGAAATTCTGGAGGCCACCAACTTCGTCTTTGAAAACATCCTCTCCCTGCGGGCAGGGGAAATGGACTATGGAGAAGAGGAGCGCCTCAATTTCGGCGCGGCCTATTTTGAAGATAAGAGCGGCTGCGAAACGGAATACCACATGGTGACCTTTACGGGGGAAAATGAAGTTGAGGAGGAAGAGGGATCCACCGGCCTTGCCACGCTGGAAGCCCGCTTTGTCGCCCGAAAGATCCGCCAACTGCTGGATGAAGGATTCCCCGTCCGCGGTGAGAGTGGGGAAGAGCGGCGTATCAGGGAAGAGGACATTGTGATTTTGATGCGCTCGCCCAATACCCGCAAGGAAGAAGTGGCCAAAGCCCTTTCCATGCAGGGCATCGCTTTCAGCGACGGCGGCAGCGGGGAATTCTTTGAAACGGCGGAGATCGCGGTGATGTTCAGCTTTTTGAAGATCATCGATAACCCGCGGCAGGATGTGCCGTTGATCTCCGTTCTGCGGTCGCCGCTATTCGGTTTTACGGCGGATAGTCTTGCCAGGATCCGCGCGGCCTCGCCCAAAACGGATTTCTACACCGCGCTTTTGCTGGATGAGGACCAAGAGAGCAAAGCCTTTGTCCGTGAGCTGACGGCGCTGCGTGAGCTGACGCCTGAGATCAGCGTGCACCGCCTGCTCTGGCACATTTACAACCGTTTTCATGTGCTGGGTATTTTCGGCGCTATGGGCGGCGGAGAGATCCGCAAGGACAATCTTACCGCGCTCTTTGAACATGTGAAAAAGCTGGAAAACGCGGGTTACAGCGGTCTTTTCGCGCTGGTGACCCAGCTGCAGCGCATGATCGAAAACGGAGAAGTTCCCGATACCAATATCCGTACCGCCAGCGGCGGCGTGCGGCTCATGAGTATCCACAAATCCAAGGGCCTTGAATTCCCGGTGGTGATCCTTGCCGACCTTTCCAAGGGCTTTAACGATCAGGACCTGCGCACGCCTGTACTGGTACATCCTGCCTTGGGTGTGGGGGCTGAGCGCGTGGATCTCACGCGGAAGATCCGCTATCCCACCCTGGCCCGTCTTGCCATTGAGCGCAGCCTCAGAAGTGAAAGCCGCGCGGAGGAGATGCGCATTCTCTATGTTGCCATGACCCGCGCCAAGGAAAAACTCATCATGGTGGATTCCCGCCGCAACGGAGCAAATGTTATCAAAAAGCTGATCCCCTCCGCGGTCTGTCCCGTGGTGCCCGAAGCCGTGTGCGACGGAAAGTGCATGGGTGACTGGGTGCTTTTGCCCCTGCTTTGCCGCTGGGAGGCAAAGCCTCTGCGGGATCTTGCGGGAATGGAGACTTTGATGCACTGCACTCCCGGTGATACGCCGTGGAAGGTATTCATCCACGACGCGGCGGAGTATGTCAAAGTAACGCCGCGGACAAAAGCTGTGGGTCAGGAAGAGGAAGCCGTAACGGCAGATCTGAGTGTGATAGGACATATGTATCCTTATGCACGGGAGACGCGCCTTCCCGCAAAGGTCACGGCAACGCAGCTCAAGGGCCGTGAGGTGGACGAGGAGATCGCGGAAAACACGCAAAAGGCGCCGCGGCCTGTTTACTTCGGCCAGCCTGCATTTATGACGGGCAGCCGCGCTCTTACGGCGGCGGAAAAAGGTACCGCGCTGCACCTTGTGATGCAGTATGTGGACTTTGATAGCGTTAGGGATGAAGCGGCGGTAAAAGCAGAGGTAGAGCGCCTTTATGAAAGACGGCTTCTTCGAAAAGAAGAGGCGCAGGCTGTGGATACGGCAGCCATTGCCGCGTTTCTCGCCTCTCCTTTGGCGGAGCGTATCCGCAGAGCGGAAACTGTTCTGCGGGAATATCGATTCACACTTCTTATAGACGCACGGGAATATGACGCGGCGGCAGTATCTGATGATAAAATGATGCTGCAGGGCGTTGTGGACTGCTGTATTGAAGAAGAGGGAGGATTGACGGTCATCGACTTTAAGACCGACCGTGTGGATGAAACCACCCAGCTTTCCAGAGCCGAGCATTACCGGCCGCAGCTGGAGGCATATTCCACGGCTCTGGAGCGCATCTTGGAAAAGAAGGTAAAAGAAAAAATTCTTTACTTTTTTGCCACAGGAAATGCGGTAAAATTGTAAAAAAACACTTGCATTTCATAATATCTTGTGTTATTATCTATGTTGCCTTTGTGAAAAGGACTATTGAACCAGAAAGGGGTGAACAAGAGCAATGAAGGAAGGAATCCATCCCAATTATCAGCAGACTACTATTACTTGCGCCTGCGGTAATGT
>JAFQLA010000295.1 GCA_017396725.1 Oscillospiraceae bacterium | reverse complement strand
TTTGCTGTGGGGATGCTCTCTGCGGCGGTGGGCGGCTTGCTGGCGGGAAGGTTATCAGGCCTTCCGTGGATCTATGGGGTGCTTCTCGGTGCCGGGGCGGTGGCGCTGCTATCTTTGGCGCTGCGATGGGGCGGTGAGGTGAGCGGCGCGGCGGTGTGGCTCTATCCCGGGATCGCGGCGGGGGCGGCAGGGGCGCTCTTAGGAAAAGGAAAGAAGAAACGGGGTGCAAAACGAAGCGGGACGCGGAGACGGAAAAAATGAAGTGGTTAAATTAACCAAAATTTGAAATTGTCAAAATTCGCCCTTGACAAAATCCGGATTCTCTGTTTCGCGATGCGCAAACCACATTTTGTGCAGACGGTATTTTGCTTTGCACTAAATATACGGCGTCAGGTGAGGGGAGAGGGGCGAGGTCAACTTCCGTTCAATAGGTTGACATAATGATGTTTACATAAAATTTTGTCATAAATTACGAAAAAGAAATAGTTTTGATTTTTGCCTTGCGCGCGGCGTTTTTTTGCAATATATTATTAAAGCACCTTGGTTTACACTTTCAGGCGCTTCTTTTTTTCACCTCTGCGGCATAGGATGTCTTGAGGTGAAATTGAAATGGCAAAAGGTTCCCATCGCGCAGGCACCTTTTCTTCCCGGCACGGGGAGATCGGATACTGCTTTCTTCTGTTGGCTTTCTTTGCTCTCGGCGTTCCCTGCGGGAGCTTCCTTAGCGATCGGTTGAATACGGCAGACGAGCTGGCGCTTTATTTAAGCGCCTTTTTAGCGCGCGGCGACGAGATCGCCGCTGTCAGTGCGGTTTGGGCGGCAGCTCTGTATTTCCGCTATCCGCTTTTCACGATCCTATTGGGGCTTTCTCCGTTGGGCGCTGTTTTTTTGCCGGTTTTTATGCTTTTTCTGGGCGCGGAGCTGTCTTTTTCCGTGTCGGCCTTTTTGGCGGTCTTCGGAAAAAGCGGACTTTGGGCGGCTCTTTGCGTGCTGGGTGTCAGAGCGGGGATCGTGCTGCCTTGCTGCTTTGCCCTCTCTTCCTGCGCCTTTGCTTTGAGGCGCAGGCGGGAGAAGAAAAAGGTGCTGACGGTGCTTTTTGCGGCAGGCGCCATACTTGCGGCAGGGATCCCTGTTGAGATCAGCCTGATCCCGCGTCTCTTGCCCCGCGTTCTCGCGCACATGAATTTTTAAGGAAAGGAGGAATGCTCCATGGGTGTTACTTATATCGAAAGCTACAGAACGTATCTCGTGGAGGTGAAGCGTTCCTCCGAAAATACCGTTGCGTCCTATCTGCGGGATGTGACCCAGTTCAAAGCCTATCTCAAGGATGAAGGCGTGGAACTCAAGCGCGCCAAGACGGAGCATGTGCAGGATTACATCGCCCTTCTTAAGCGCAAGGGTAAGTCTGCCGCCTCTGTGACCCGCTGCCTTGCCTCTTTGAAATCCTTTTACGCGTATATGATCTCCGCCGGCAATGTGAAGACCAATCCTGCCAAGGGTGTGGCCACCGCCAAGGTGGAGCGCAAGTATCCCCAGATCCTCACCAGCAAGGAAGTGGAGCTCTTCCTGGATCAGCCCGAATGCGTGGACGCCAAGGGCTACCGCGATCACGCCATGCTGGAGCTGCTCTACGCCACGGGCATCCGTGTCAGCGAGCTTATCAATCTGGATGTTTCCGATCTCAACCTCTCCGCCGGCTTCATCCGCTGCGAGAGCAAGGGGAAAGAACGCATCATTCCTCTCTATTCCACCGCCATCCGCGCGCTGCAGGACTACATGCGGGAGATCCGCCCCCAGCTTATCGCAGGGGAGGAGGAAGAGGCTCTCTTCGTCAACATGAACGGTGAGCGCATGAGCCGTCAGGGCTTCTGGAAGATCATCAAGTTCTACAAGGAAAAGGCACAGATCGAAAAGGAGATCACGCCTCATACACTGCGCCACTCCTTTGCCGTGCATCTTCTGGAAAACGGCGCTGACATTCATGCCATTCAGGAAATGATGGGCCATGCTGATATCTCTTCCACCCAGATCTACACCCATGTGGTGAAAAAGCAGCTCAAAGATATCTATCACAAAGCCCACCCCAGAGCGTAAGAAAACCACTCTTCGAGAGAAGGAGTGGTTTTTTTGCGGGAATTTGAAAAAACATTTGTTCGATTTTGGCAAATTTATTGCTATTGAAAAAAGAGTTTGATATAATGTTTCCATGAATGGTATTTTGGGAAGGGAGGGGCCTGTATGCGGATTCTGGGTATCGACCCGGGTTATGCCACCATCGGCTTTGGCATGATCGAAGCCAACCGCGGTCAGAGCCTCCACATGCTCCATTACGGGGCTATCACCACCCCTGCGGGGCTGCCTCTCAGCCGTCGGCTTTACCAGATCGAAACTGACATGGAAGAGCTGATCACCAAGCTCCGCCCCGATGTCATCGCCGTGGAAGAGCTTTTCTTCAATACCAACATCACCACCGGCATTGCCGTAGCGCACGGCCGCGGAGTGATCCTTTACGCGGCGGAAAAGTGCGGCATCCCGCTTTATGAATACACCCCCTCGCAGGTGAAGCTGGCCATCACGGGCTACGGAAAGGCGGAAAAGCACCAGATGATGGATATGACCCGCCGCCTTTTGAAGCTCAACGCTCTCCCGCGGCCTGACGACGCCGCTGACGCGCTGGCCATTGCCATCTGCCATTCCCGCAGCATGACCTCCCGACTTCCTCAGCTTTCGGAAGTGACGGAGACGGTTTGACGAAGGAGAAAACGATGTTTTATTATGTGGAAGGTACCGTTGCAGAGATTCTGCCTTATCTGGCTGTTATCGACTGCGGCGGCGTAGGCTATGCCTGCAAGACCACCAACAATACCCTTGCGGCGCTGAAAAAAGGGCAGAAGGGTAAGCTTTATACCTACCTCAATGTGGGCGAGGATATTTTCGATCTCTACGGATTTGCCACCCAGAATGAGCTCTCCAGCTTCAAGATGCTGCTGAGTGTTTCCGGTGTGGGCCCCAAGGCGGCTCTTGCCATTTTGTCCGTGGGCACGCCTGAGACCCTTGCCATGGCCATTGTCACCGGGGATGAAAAAGCCCTTACTGTGGCCCCCGGTATCGGCAAGCGCATCGCCCAGCGCATTATTCTTGAACTCAAGGATAAGATCGCAAAAGAGCAGCCCACGATCTCTGTTCCCGCGGGAAGCGCGAGTGCAGGCGCTGTTTTCAGCGACAAAGCGAAAGAAGCCGCGGCCGCTCTTGCGGTACTGGGTTATTCCTCTCAGGAGGCGGCAGAGGCTATGAAGGGTCTGGATACCGCCGGCCTCTCGCTGGAGGAGATCATCCGCCAGAGTCTCAAACGCATGGTGAAATAAACCTTTTCCCCAAAAGAAAGGAGTCGGACATGGCTAAATACGAACGAAGCTTTACCGGCGATTTCGATCATGTGCTTTCTGTGCTCCATAGTGAGATTTTAAACGGCTCCATCTCCGCGACATATGAAGACGGCAGCGATTGCCTGCAGGGAGATACCCGCGTTGCTGTGCGGGTATACGAGCGCTACAGTTACAGCGGCGGCAACCGCGTGAGCATGAACCTGACCCTTGTGGGCCGGGGGAGCGAGCTGTTTCTTTCCGTCATAACCGCAGGGGGCAGTCAGGGTACATTTTTCAAGTTCAACACCTGGGGCGAAAGCGCTTTTCTGGATACCATCCGCTCTGTTGCAGACGCGCTGTAAACCAAACGATGAGGATAATTTATGAGTATCGATTTTGGCACTGATATTTACGAAGAACCTATCGTGGCAAAGACCTTCCTTGCCGAAGATGTGCAGGAGGGGTCACTGCGCCCGAAAACCTTAAAGGAATATATCGGGCAGGAAAAGGCAAAGGATAATCTCTCCGTCTTTATTCAGGCCGCCCGCAAGAGGGAAGAGGCGCTGGATCATGTGCTGCTCCATGGGCCTCCCGGTCTCGGTAAGACCACCCTTGCCGGCATCATCGCCCAGGAGATGGGGGTCAACATCCGTATTACCTCCGGCCCTGC
>JAFQLA010000294.1 GCA_017396725.1 Oscillospiraceae bacterium | reverse complement strand
GCCTGCACGCGGGGTTTGATGACGCCGAAAACAGGAAGAGGACCGTCCAGCGCGGAAAGGACAGCGGATTGAAAAGCGGGAGAATCGGATTCCAGAAAACCCAGTTCATCCATAATGAGAAGGTCTGCTCCTTCGCTGGGGGTCAGAAGCGACACGCCGAGGGTATCAAAAACTTCGGGATACCGTGTGGCGGAAGGACTTTCCGGCAGGAATCGGGCCAGCAGATTTTCCTCTGTACAATCGCCTTCTTTTCCGTAGGGATGCATATACAGACGGCGGCCGCCGTCCTCAGCAGGAGGGCCCCACAGGGTGGCAAAACCGCAGGCTTTGAGTTTCTGCGCCTTTATATATTTTTGTATGAGGGTAGACTTGCCGATTTGGGTGCGGCCTGTGAGAAAAATATGCATGTGCAACCTTCTTTCCTGCGGATGGGGCAATTATAACAAAAACCGCGTCAAGTGGCAAGTAAAGAGCCATCGCCTTTAAGGCGATGGCTCTTTTTTATTCCTTGATGAAGGTTTTTGCGCTCTCGAGATTATGAACGCGGAGCTGACCGAAGGAGAAATCCTCCACAGCTTTTTGAATGACGGCGTCATCGCCCCGAACCCAGATGCTGATAACAGCGTGCTGAGCGCTCATAGCGGCCTTGCGGCGGATCATTTCTTCCACATCGTCCGTCATAGCGGCGATGGGACAGCTGCTCCAGGCCCACTGGATATCGGTGATGCCTGCGTTTTTTAAAGAAAGTACTGCTACGGGGATGGCGCGGGCCGCATCCAGAATACAGTCGGCAAGGCTGCCGCAGCGCAGAAGCACCATGTTGCCGGGAAGATAGGGCGTGAGGTAATCCGTTACGGCAACACCCAGCGCATAACCGTTCTCTCCCTTTACACCCATCACGCCGTTATCATCGGGGATGAAATTCCTGGCGCTTTCCACGGGGTCATCCAGATAGAGATCCACGGTGGGGAGCTGCATACCGTCTACCATGCGCTCGCTGTAGTTGATCTGACCGCGTCCGCCCACAAGACCTTCCAGAAGCGCGCGGGTGGCCATCCAGCCGCCGTTTGCTTTCACACCGCCGTCTACGGTAACGCCGTTTTCATGGGCGTAGACTTCGCATGCATTGGCGGGGGATCCGTCCAGAATCTCGCGGAATTTCAGTTTTGCAAATTCTGTATACATCATGGGAGAAAGTCTCCTTATATACCTAAAAATGATTTTTCCAGCACGCCGTAGTGGAGTTCACCTGCCACAAAAATGCGGTTGGTCTTCATGTTGAAGAAATTCACCTTGCAGGGGGCATCCCACTTGCGGGGCACTTTTGCCCAATCGTTTCCGCATTGGGCGAAAAGATCAAAGAAGGGAGTGCCGAAGATGTCCTGATTTTTGTTGAAGGGGAGTTCGGGAAGGATGCTTTCAATAGCCTCATCTTCGCAGCGGACATAGAGATTGGTTTCCTGTCCGTAGATAAGCCCGTCGTTGACACGGCCCATGGCAAGAGTCTCGTCATCCACCACGGAGGGGATGGGAGCTGTGCCGCTGGCATAAACAATGGTTTTCATATCAAAACCGCGGTCCAAAAGAGAAGGGAGGACCTGCTCCACATTGCGGGCGCAGACCTGCGCCGCGCCGGTGAGAGTGGCGGTTTTGGCTGCGAGAATGTACATGCTATCAGGCCGCACATGCGCTTTTTCGGCGATGCTTTCCGCCGTATCCTCGTTGGGAAGAATGTCAGTCTGGATGGCAGCCACGGTTTTTACGGCATCGCTATCGCGGTATGAGAGACAATTGACATATTTATCGGTGCCAACAATGGTGCGGATAGGGCCCGAAACAGTCACTGTGCGGCCCATGTGCTGCGCCAGAAGGAAAGCGTCGTGGCATCCAAGCTCGGCAACCCCGGGGCGATCCACGCGGATAGAGGCCGTGGGAACAAGGTGGCGGCCCACCATCATGGTGCGGTAATGCAGTTCGCCCAGACCGCCGAGGTCGGCTTCGGTAAAATATTTAGCAGACATCCAGCCGCCTTTGGCGTGGACGCCCATGTCAATAACTTTGGCGCCGTTGGAAAGGGTATGGAGGGAGACGCCCAAGGCATCCATATGGGGGAGGATCTTTTCCTCCACGATACGAACTGCCATTTCATTGACGGAATAGTGCAAAGAAAGCACCTCCTTCTTTACCAGCGCAGGAGCACGCGGTGAATATCGCGGTCCTCATTGGCTCGCTTCATTTCCTTTTCCAGATCGTTGAAGTCGCCGAAAACCAGCGTAAGGTCGCTGAAATCCACCTGACCGCTGCCAAGGATCCGCACGGCCTGACGGAAGCTTTCCTTATCGTGCTGCAGCGCGCCTGTGACTACCAGTTCCTTGAAGTGGATGAGGTCTGCCTGCAGCGCGGGAGCCTCTTCGTGGGTGGGGGCGTACATCATAACGGTGGAACCGTGACGGCAGGCCTTCAGGCACTCGTTGAGTACCTTGCCGCCGCCTGCGGTGTATACCACGCCTGCCGCGCCAACACCGCCCGTGAGCGCTTTGATCTGCTCCACCCAGTCGCCGGCTGTGGGGTCTACCACCGCGTCAGCGCCCATATTGGCGGCGATCACGCGGCGCTTTTCACTGCGCTGCACCACGATCACCTTCATGCCACGGAGCTTGAGGAGTTTCAGGAAAAGAAGCCCCATCATGCCCGCGCCCACTACGGCCACCGTGTCGCCTGCCACAATATCCATGCGGTTGATGCCGCGGGTGACGCAGGCTACGGGTTCGGCAAGAGCTGCCATATGGATAGGAGCCTCTTCGTTGAAGGGGAATACTTCATAGCTGTTGCAGACCATGTATTCAGCAAAACCCGCGGGGCCGGAATATTCACGCTCTGAGGGAGCGAAGTTCGCCGAGCACTGGTTGTCAAAACCACGGCGGCACATTTCGCACTCGTTGCAGCGAAGCCACTTGCCCACGGAAACTGCCATGCCGGGCTTGAGCTCAGCCGATACGCCGCTGCCTGTTTCCACGATGCGGCCGGCCAGTTCATGGCCGCCTACAAAGGGGAAGGGCATGGATTCGGTGCCCTCAAAAATATAACGCTCCCAAGTGCAAAGGCCGCAGGCCTCCACCTTTACCAGCACCTGATTGTCCTTCAGAGGAGGAAGCTCACGCTCCACATACTGAAGCTGGCCGACGCCGTTGAACTGGATCTGTTTCGTTTTCATGGCTCATTCCTCCTCGGGGCAGATCTCAAAGAGATACTTGAGACCTTCTTTGTTGAGAGCGGCGTTGAAGGTTGCCTGCCAATCCTCCAGCTTTACGCAGGAAGTGATGACGGGAGAGAGATCCAGAAGGCCTGCCTTCTGCAGCTTCAGCGCCTGATCCCAATCCTTCCAGGTGTGGCAGTAGGTGGCCTGGATCTTCAGCTCTTTATAAACAAGGTTGTAGTAGGGGATGGTGAGATCCTTGGTGGCGATGGCTACCTGCAAAAGGGTGCCGCCCTTTTGCAGCGCGTCGATAGCGAGGCATACGCCGCCGTTGGAACCGCTGCAGTCTGCTACGATGGGATAGGAGCTGCTTGCGGGCTTTTCAATGATATTGAGGCCTGCTTTTTGGGCAATGGCAAGGCGCTCAGCGTCTTCGGGCATGCCCACCATATCCACATGGCAGCCGTATGCCTTGAAAACGAGGCCGGTCATAAGACCCATGGGGCCGGGACCCACGATGAGCACCTTCTGGCAGGGCTTGCAGCCGCAGAGTTCCACGCCGTGGATGCAGCAGGCCAGAGGCTCGGTGATGGCGGCGGTGGCGAGGGACACATCATCGGGAACTCTGTGGAGATACTGGGGATCCACTACAATGTACTCGGTGAAAGCGCCCTGCTGGTCAAAGCCGATGGACTTGCGCTTGGCGCAGAGGTGATAGCGGCCGGTCTTGCAGAATTCACAGGCGCCGCAGGTGGCAAAGGTATGCTCCACGGTAACGCGGTCGCCGGCTTTCCAGTTGGTCACGCCTTCGCCCACTTCGCACACAGTGCCGGAGAATTCGTGGCCGTGGATGCCCTGAGGCAGGCCGGATTCAAAGCCGAGATAGATATGGAGGTCGCTGCCGCAGAGGCCTGCGTACGCGATCTTTACCTTCACCATGCCGCTTCTTACCTGAGGTTCGGGTGCTTCGCCCATGGCGAAATCTTTAGGGGTATCGCTCAATCGCAGTAAAGCTTTCATAATCTAGTCCTTTCTGCTTCTCAAAGAGAAGGATCAAAGGGAAACGATAACGCGGTAAGTTTCGGGGGATACGGAGCGCTTGAAAGCGGTATCCAGTTCGGCGAAGGGATATACTTCGCTTACCAGTTCATCCACCTTGATAAGGCCTTCGGAGAGCATTCTTGCGGATTCGCGGAAGGCTTCCTTGGTGGTGGAGGAGATACCGGTGAAGTTGATTTCATCGTAGTGGATCTTGTTGGGATCGATACTCATGAGCCCCTTGGGATAAACGGTGCCGTAGAAGACGATGGTGCCGCCCTTGCACAGTGCGTTGATGCCCTGTTCCACAGCTCTTGCGCCGCCTGCGGTGTAGAAAACGGCTTCTGCGCCGCGGCCGGCGGTTGCAGCCTTAACGGCAGCTACCATATCTTCCTTGGTGGGGTCGATGACCTGATCTGCGCCCATTTCCAGAGCCTTTGCCTTGCGCTTTTCATCCACTTCAGAAACGATGACGCGCAGGCCGCTGAGTTTGGCCACCTTAACATGGAGAAGGCCCATTACGCCGCCGCCGATGACCACAGCGGTATCACCGTGCTTGGCGTGAGAGTTCTGCACGCTGCGCAGCATGCAGGCCAGAGGCTCTGCCAGAGTGCCGACAGCGAAGTCCATATCGTCGTTTACCTTGTAAACCTGATAGCCTTTACATACCATGTATTCGCTGAGACCGCCGGGACCCCACATCTGGCCTTCAATCTGAATGTCGCCGCCGTTGGCGCACATGTTGTCAAGACCGCGCTGGCAGAAGTAGCAATCACCGCAGCGGGTGATGGCTGCGACCACGACCTTGTCGCCGGGCTTGATGCCGCTGCCTACTTCGCTGCCGACCTGTTCTACGATACCGCAGACTTCATGGCCGCCGTTGAAGGGATAGTCTTCCTTCATGCCGGTGTAGTAGCGCTGCTCGAAGGTGCAAAGACCAACGGCCTTGACCTTTACCAGAACTTCGTTGGCAGAGATGGAAGGAAGGTCAAATTCCTGAAATTCCACGGTTTCTTTTGCAACGATAACTGCTTTTTTCATAATAGAATTTCTCCTTAATACTCGATTTTTTTAACATCCTTGTACTTGAATTTTTCACAAAGCGCGGCGGTCTTGGCCTTGTCTTCGTGGCAGCCGTCCTTGACATGCTGCACCAGTTCCACGCCGGTGCGGAAGAGTTCTTCTTTCTTTTCAGTCATGTCTTTCACTGCGGTCCAAGTAGTGTAAGGGATTAATACTTCACGCCAGAGATAGCTGTTGATGTCGTTGAGACAGTGGTAACCTACCTTCACATGGCTCTCCAGAACGCCAACGCCATGGCTGCCGGAGATGGCGATCATCACGCCGGGCTTGCGGTCAGGCAGGATGCTGCCGAAGGTCATCTGCTGCGTTACGGGATCCTTGCCCGTGCAGCACATGAAAGGATACACGCGGTCAACAAACATCTTGAACTGACCGGCGATGTCGCCGTAGAAGGTCTGGGTGCCCAGGACGAAAGCGTCCGCGGTGCGGATGGCATCATGGAAGAGATGCACATCATCGGTATCACCGTAGATACACTTGTCTGTTTTTTCGCAGACACGGCAGCCGATGCAGGGTTTGATGTAATAGTCGTTGAGATAGAAGATCTCCACCTCGGCGCCGGCGCGTTTAGCGCCTTCCAGCAGAGTCTGCACGGCGGTGGCGGTATTGCCGTGGTGGCTGGAGCTTGTGAGGAATGCAGCAATTTTCATGGTTTAAAACTTCCTTTCAAATGGTGCCGTTGAGTTTGGCGAGGCCCACATAGGCAGGCTGCATGATGGAAGAGAGTTCGCGGTAGAAACGGAAGATCTCTTCGTACTTTTCGGTGGCAGCAGGATCATGGCGGATCATCACTTTTTCCTTGAGCCACTCATCGCGGATGGTGGAAAAGCTATCGAAAATACCAAGGGCGAT
>JAFQLA010000293.1 GCA_017396725.1 Oscillospiraceae bacterium | reverse complement strand
GCCCGAAGCGGGGAGCTTTTGCTTTGCTTTATGCACCGAAATAGCGGTTTTCCAGATCCTTGACCATCTTCACATAAAGGGAGCGGCAGGCCTCATTTTCGCCGCGCTCATTATGGCGCAGGCAGGGAGTGAGATACTTCTCGTCCAGTTCGCGGCAGCGAAGGTCGGTATTGTCGCAATACTTCATGCAGGAGACAATGGCGGGGGCCACACGGTAGTATTCTTCGATCAGGGCGCGGCCGTCAGCAGTTTTGGCAAGTTCTTCATCGCGGAAGCGGCGAAAAGCGGTGAGCTCGTAGCAATCATCGCGCTTGCCTGCGTTTTCGCACACAGCGGTGGTGATGAAGCACCAGCGCTTGCGGAAACCGCCTGCGATATCCTCGTAGGCTGCCAGATGGAAAACTTCCTTGGGGTAGCGCTTTACCCACTCATCACGGATGGCGAGACAGAAATCGTCGCACCATTCAAGCTCCTGCTGGCGGATAAGGGGGATGAGGAAAATGACGATGGTCATGCGATCCATTTCGCGTGTGCGGTTATTGGCGCGGCCCTCAGACCAGACGCGCTGCATATCGTCCATAAAGACGGAGCCTACCAGCTCGAAAGCCTTGGGCTGTTCTTCGGGAGAAACCAACTCTGCAAGGCGCTGCATTTCACGCATTACGCCGCGGCATTCCACGCTGTATTCCTCAAAGCGCTCGGCATAATCATGCTTTTTGCCGAAATCATCGGCCAGCTTGCGGTGCTCGTAAGCGCACTTGGTGAGGTTTACGGTAAAGGACTTAAACTCCTCTTCCAGATCGGCAAGGGGAACATAAGAGGCGTTGCGCTTAGCCAGCGCGGCCTTTTCTGCGGCATCCCAATCGGCGCGGAGGATGCGCTCGCCGCAGTACATGCAGGAAAATTCCGCAAGGTCTGCAGGGACGCTCAGTTCTTTTTTGCACTTGGGGCAGATACCCGTTTTCATTTCACTCATAGATTATTCCTCGCTGTCGGTAATTTCGGTTTCGGTTTCAGTTTCAGTGTGTTCTTCCAGCGCAGCCTGCGCTTCTTCAGCCCTTTTTTCCTTGATCTTTCGGATCTCAGAACGGAGAACAAAGAACATAAGCAGGAAGCCTGCCACAAGGAAGATGGTGGCAAAGATGAAGAATACCACGCGGAAGGTGGGGTCGGTTATTTCGTTGAAAACATCACTGTAGAGCTGGAAGGCGAGATAGGAGAGATAGCCGCCGGCCAGAAAGTGAATGATTTTGCGGGAGTTTTCCTTATTGTTCATCGTGTTTGGTTCTCCTTGCGGTCTGCGGCGATAAGAAGCTTCAGCGCTTCCACGCCGGTTTTGATAGCGGAAGAGGTGTCTTCCGACATGTCCTGATCCAGGCCTGCTTTTTCACGCTCCTGATTCCAGATCACATGGAAGCAGCTGCCGCAGCGGGCGCCTCTTGCGGC
Organism: Oscillospiraceae bacterium; assembly: GCA_017396725.1. The sequence goes on along the minus strand of JAFQLA010000293.1, from coordinate 14,963 downwards.
GGCAACTACAAAAAGTGTGGCAGATTCCATTTCGCTGGCCTTTACGCCAAGGCGTTTCCAGGCCTCCCATTTCTGTTCCAGCTCGTAGGAAACCGGCATGCGGGCAGGGGAGTGCTGGCCGTAGAAGGAATCCTTGCACTGCACTACACCTGTGTGATAGGAGTAGCCCAGGTTTTTGGCAGCCGTTACCAAAGCATTGGTCACGGAAAGATCGGCAACGGCGGGGAACTCAATGGGGGCATATTCGCAGCTGGTATGCTCATAGCGGATGGCGCCGGTGGCAATGACCACATCACCGGAGCGAACGGAAAGGTCGATGCCGCCGCAGGTACCCACCCGTAAAAAAGTATCTGCGCCTATATTGCAGAGTTCCTCCATAGCGATAGCGGCAGAGGGACCGCCGATACCGGTGGAGCAGACGCTGACCTTTTCGCCCAGCAAAGTGCCGGTGTAAATATTGAATTCGCGGTTCTGGATCACATGATGCGCATCGTCAAAAAGAGCGGCGATGGATTCGCAGCGACCGGGATCGCCGGGCAGGAGCACATAGCGGCCCACATCACCCTTGACGCAATGGATATGGAATTCTTTTTCAAGCTCCTGCATCAAATCACCACCTTAAAAAATATACACAACCAGTATACTGCACTTTTTTCTCTTTTACAAGAGGGGTGCTTTTGTTGCTTTTGGCAAGAAAAAAGGCTATAATCAAAAAAAGGAGGAGAGATGCTTATGGAAAAGGAAAAGCTGATGGAGCTTGCCTGCTCCATGAAAGAAAAATCTTACTGCGCATATTCCCGCTTTGCTGTGGGTGCGGCGCTGGAATGTGAAGATGGCAGCGTCTTTACCGGCTGCAATGTAGAAAACGCCAGCTATGGGCTCGCCATCTGCGCTGAGCGCACGGCTGCGGTGAAAGCCGTCAGCGAAGGGCGCAGAGATTTCCGCCGCATTGTCATCAGTGGCAGCGGCAGGGATTTTTGCTATCCCTGCGGCGCCTGCCGTCAATTTCTGTATGAATTCAACCCGGATATGGAAGTGATTTCCCTCAATGGACAGGGTGAAAGCAAGAGCATGCTGCTGCGCCAATTGCTGCCCTGCGGTTTCGGAGCGGCCAGCATGGAGTCCGGTGAAGGGTGATCTCATACAGTCCTATATTGACTGTATGACTATAAAAGCGTCGAAAAATTAACGATATCATTTTAATAGGGATTTCACAGAAAATAGTTGCATAAAAATTGAAAATACAGATTATAATTCGTGTTTTTGATCAAAATAGTTGGATTAATTTCATAGAGAAAAACTGGAGTCAACGGAGAAAAAGTTGTTAATTTAATAACTTTTTGCAAATCCGTTGACTTCTACTGCAATTTATGGCATTCTTTTTTCATCAAAATGGCATATATGGGTCATAGATTTTTTTTATTACAAGAAAAATACTGATAATGGATCGGTATATGAAAGGGTGAACGAATTGAGCAGACTTGAAATGAACATGCCCAGCCGCGCGCAAACTGTCGTGGAGAATCTGTATCGTGATGTGGAGCGCCGTATTGCCGCGAGCCCTCCCGGCCTGTGTCCTGTCGACATGAGCCACACCTTCCTGCAGCTGTGTCATGCACAGTCCTGCGGCAAATGCGTGCCTTGCCGTATCGGCCTTGGTCAGATGGCTAAGCTGATCGAACTGATTTTGGACGGCAAGGGAACCATGGAAACCATCGATTACATCGAAAAGACTGCCCGCGGCATTTACAATACCGCTGACTGCGCCATCGGCCGTGATGCGGCCCGTCTGGTGCTGGACGGTCTGGAAGGTTTCCGTGATGACTATGAAGAACATGTCAAGAACCACCGCTGCCTTGCAGGCCTCAGCAACCCTGTTCCCTGCGTGGCGCTGTGTCCTGCCGGTGTAGATATCCCCGGCTATATGGCTCTTGTGAAGGAAGGTAGATGCGCAGACGCTGTCCGCCTGATCCGCAAGGACAATCCCTTCCCCACTGCCTGCGCTTATATCTGCGAACATCCCTGCGAAGCCCGCTGCCGCAGAAGCATGATCGACGCGCCTGTTAATATCCGCGGTCTCAAGCGCTATGCCGTAGACCACGCTGGCGTTGTCCCCAATCCCAAGTGCGCAGCTCCCACCGGCAAGACTGTTGCCGTTATCGGCGGCGGCCCCAGCGGCCTTTCCTGCGCGTACTATCTTGCGCTGATGGGCCATAAGGTCACCGTTTTTGAGGAAAAGCAGAAGCTGGGCGGCATGCTCCGTTACGGCATCCCCAGCTATCGCTTCCCCCGTGAAAAGCTGGATGCGGAAATCGAATCCATCCTCTCTGTGGGCATCGAGGTAAAGCTTGGTGTTACTGTCGGCAAGGACATCTTCTTCGAAGAACTGCAGAAGCAGTATGACTGCCTCTACATTGCTCTCGGCGCCCATACCGATAAGAAGACCGGTATCGAAGGCGAAGACAGCGGCAATGTAATGAGTGCTGTTGAAATGCTGCGCCGCATCGGTAATGATGATATGCCCGACTTCTCCGGCAAGAATGTGGTGGTCGTCGGCGGCGGCAATGTAGCTATGGACGTTACCCGCTCCTCTATCCGCCTTGGTGCCAAGAAGGTCACCTGTACTTATCGCCGCCGCATCGCTGATATGACGGCGCTTCCTGAAGAAGTGGAAGGCGCTATCGCAGAAGGCGCAGAAGTGATGGAACTGGCTGCTCCCGTTCGCATTGAAGCTGATGAAAACGGCAATGCAGTCGCTCTGTGGGTACAGCCTCAGATCATCGGTGAGATGGATAAGGCCGGCCGCCCCAGACCCAATAAGGCTGATCTGCCTGAGGTACGGATTCCCGCTGATATTATTGTTGTGGCAATCGGTCAGGGTGTTGAGACCCACGGCATCGAGCTTGCGGGTATTCCCATCAAGCGCGGCACCTTTGTTGCGCTGAAGTCCAGCCAGGTAGAAAATATGGATAACGTATTTGCCGGCGGTGACTGCGTGACCGGTCCCGCTACCGTAATCCGCGCTATTGCAGCAGGCAAGGTTGCAGCAGCCAATATTGACGAATATCTTGGCTTCAATCACGAGATCGCTGTGGATGTGGAAATTCCCACTCCCGTTCTCAACAATAAAAATCCTCACGGCCGTATCAACACCACGGAAGTGGAAGCAGGTGAACGCAAGAATAACTTCAACTGCATCGAATGCGGCATGACTACCGAAGGTGCCTGCGCTGAAGCATCCCGCTGCCTGCGCTGCGACCACTTCGGTTACGGAAACTTTAAGGGAGGGAGAGTCGAGAAATGGTAACTTTGACGATTGATAAGAAAACGGTCCGGGTGCCTGAAGGTACTACCATTCTGGAGGCTGCCCGTTCTGTAAACATCGAGATCCCTACTCTGTGCTATCTTAAGGAAATCAACGAGATCGGCGCCTGCCGCATCTGTATGGTGGAAGTGGAAGGCTATGAGCGTCTGATTCCCTCCTGCAACAATGTAGTTGCTGAAGGTATGGTGGTTTATACCAGCAGCCCCCGCGTGCGTGAAGCCCGCCGCGTTAATCTCCGCCTTCTGCTGAGCCAGCATGAAACCAAGTGCACCAAGTGCACCCGCAGCGGCAACTGCAAGCTCCAGAAGCTGACTACCGACTATAACCTGCTGGGCGAGCATTATGTGGCAGATCTCAAGCCCGACTTCGATAACTTTGATCTGCCTCTGGTCCGCATCGAAAACCGCTGCGTGCGCTGCATGCGCTGCGTACAGATCTGCGAAAAGGTGCAGAGCCTCGGCATTTGGGATCTGGTAGGCACCGGTTCCCGCACTACTGTCGGCACCGGCAAGAGCAAGAACCTCGCTGACTCCGACTGCACTTTCTGCGGCCAGTGCATTACCCACTGTCCCGTTGGCGCGCTGCAGGAGCGCGACGATACCGGCAAGGTGTTCGACGCGCTGGCAAATCCCGATACCATCACTGTGGTGCAGGTGGCTCCCGCCGTTCGCGCCGCATGGGGCGAATACTACGGTCTGGAACCCGAATATGCTACCGCTCAGCGCATGGTATCCGCACTCAAGCAGATTGGTTTCGATTATGTGTTTGATACCAACTTTGCTGCCGACCTTACCATTATGGAAGAAGGCACCGAGTTTATCGAACGCTTCAAGAACCGTGATAGCTATGAGTGGCCCATGTTCACTTCCTGCTGCCCCGGCTGGGTTCGTTTCCTGAAGGGTCAGTATCCCGAATATACCGCAAACCTCTCTACCGCTAAGTCTCCTCAGCAGATGTTCGGCGCTGTGGCCAAGAGCTACTTTGCTAAGAAGCTGGGCGTAGATCCTCACAGAATCTTCGTGGTTTCTATCATGCCCTGCGTTTCCAAGAAGAGCGAAGCGGCGCTGGAACCCATGAAGGATGCCTGCGGTGACAGAGATGTAGATGTGGTACTCACTACCCGTGAAATGGTTCGTATGTTCCGCGGCGAGCAGGTGAATCCCCGCTGCCTGGAAGAGACTGAATTTGACAGTCCTCTGGGTACCGGCACCGGCGCTGCTGTGATTTTCGGTGCTACCGGCGGCGTTATGGATGCTGCTCTGCGTACCGCTTACGCTGTGCTCACCGGCTCCAATCCCGATGCTGACGCATTCCATTCCGTTCGCGGTATGGATGGCTGGAAGGAAGCCGTCTTCACCATCCCCGGCGTGGGCGATGTGGCAGTGGCTGTTGTCAGCGGTCTTGCCAATACCCGCAAGCTGATGGAAGCTCTGAAGAAGGGCACCGTGCTTTATGATTTCGTGGAAGTTATGGCTTGTCCCGGCGGCTGCGCAGGCGGCGGCGGTCAGCCCATCCATGACGGTAAGGAAATGGCCGAATACCGCGGCGATGCGTTGTGGAATCTGGATAAGAATGCTGTTGTTCGTTTCTCTCATGAGAATCCCGATGTACAGGCACTCTATGCCGAATACATGGAAGCTCCCTTGAGTGAAAAGGCGCATCATCTGCTCCACACCGACCATGAAGCGTGGAAGATGCCTAACCAGAAGTAAATACTGCATAAAAAGAGCGTTGACCGCAGGTCAACGCTCTTTTTTTATTCTTTGATATCTTTCTTTGGAAGCTTTCTTAAGAAAACTACAGCAAAAGGAATGGCGATCAGTGTGGCGCAGAAGTTAGCCAGGGGCTGCGCTTCCTGAATGCCGGCAAGGCCGCGAAGGGGAGCGAGGATCAAAAGGAAGAGGAGGAAAAGGCCGCCACTGCGGAAAGTGGAGAGAACGGAAGCGCCCCACTTTTTTCCTGTGGATTGCAGCATCATCTCTGTCACCGTGCCAAAGGATTGGAAATACATGGCGGCGCATTGCAAAATCAGCGCTCTTGTGCCGATCTCGATAACTCTGGGGTCATCACGGAAAAGACCGATAAGCGTGCCGGAGAAAATGAGACAAACGGTGCAGATCACGGCAATAAGACCGGTGGCAATGCCCAGTGTCCAGAAGAAGGCCTTGCGGACACGGGAGTATTTGCCGGCACCGTAGTTAAAGCTGCTGATGGGCTGGAATCCCTGCCCGATACCGAGACCGGAGGCAAAGATGAAAAAAGCAATGCGGGAAACAATGCTCATGGCGGAGATGGCGGGATCACCGAAACCGCCGTCACGCAGGAGACTGTTAAGGGTGATGGTGCAGCCGGAATTGAGCCCCTGACGAATGAGACTGGGACAGCCGGTGAACATCATATCGAAAATTTTGCGGATATCACGGATGATAAAACGGGGGGAGAGATGGCTCTGGGTTCTTCCGCTGCGGAAGATGCAGACCAAAATGCCAAAACCCACCATTTGAGAAAAGGCTGTAGCAAGCCCTGCGCCGCCGACGCCCATCTCAAAAACAAGGATAAAGAGGGGGTCCAGCGCAATGTTCAAAAGCGCGCCCGAAAGGAGGGCGACCATAGCGAGAGTGGCCTTCCCCTCATAGCGCAGAAGATTATTGAGCACATGGCTGCCTACAATAAACGGCGCGCCCAGCATGATCCATAGGCAGTATTCTTCCGCAAAGGGCTGAATGGTACTGGTGCTGCCAAGAAGCACCACGAACTGCGGCAGAAAAATAATGCTCAGAGCCGAGAGGAGAATTGTCAGAGAAAGCGCGAGGAAAAAGGCGGTAGAGGCATAGGCGCTGGCCAGATCGTTGTCTTTGTGGCCGAAGCTGCGGGCCATAAGACTGCCGCCGCCCTGACCGAACATAAAAGCAATGGCCTGCAAAATGGCGGTGGCGCCGAATACCACGCCTACCGCGCCGCTGGCGCTGTTGCCCAGATGGCCAACGAAGGCGGTGTCCACCATGTTGTAAATCGTGGTCACCAACATACTGATGACCGTGGGGATAGAGAGTTTTACCACAAGGCGGGGAACCGGCGTTGCGGTCATCAGCTCATACTGTGAGATTTTTTGTTTCAAGCGATTTCCCCTCCTTCGGAAAAATTTACGCGGCCGGGATCCCGACCGCGTTTTTTTAGAAAGAAACTACTTCTTCTGCGGGTTTTTCGCAAGGAGCGATAGATTCCACATAGAGAACGGGACCGTCTCCCTTGTAAGCGGCGTGATGTTCCACGGCTACTTTGGCCTGGATCTCCACCCATTCGCGGTTAACATAATTCTTAAGCGTGTCGCCCTTGCAGACAACACCGAGGAAAGTGATGTCCTTTTCGCAGCAGATCATGGCGAAGCGGCCGGGGCAGTGCACGCCTTTATACTTTTTGGAATGGCACATCAGCATCTTCATAGAAACGGACTTGCCGGCATAGCGCTCAGGATGATCCATAACATCCACATACCAAACGCCGAAATCATCGTCGGGAATACGCACCACATCCGCATCCAGATCGAAGGGGGCGATGGAATCGTCTGCATATTCTTCGGTGGAGCCGTCCTCATTTTCGATGAACATGTCGGCGCGGCGGTTTACCATGCGCAGGTTGCGGCTGCGGAGCTGACGGCGCAGTTCCTCATTGCAGCGGTTGAAGATGACCATGTCGGCATTGATGATCTTTTCCATCATCAGCTGGCCCATGTTCTTGGCATACACTTCAAAAGTGCGGCTGTCCACCAGCGTCATGATCTGGTAGAGGATCCAGTTGGCGGGGAGAGACTTATTGTAGATTTCTTCCATGAGCCACATGCCGTTGGACTCGATGATGACCTGCTGGGGTTTATACTGCTTTTCCAGCTTTTTAAGGTAAGCGGGGGTCAGTTCGTCCTGATCCTCCACGGTGATGACAGTCACATTTTTCAGCGCCTTGGCATCATATTCCTCTTCGCCTTCTTCGCAGCACAGAAGCAGCGTGCGGTCTTCTGCGGCAAAGCCGTCAGCAAGGATGCCGTTGATGAAATTGGTTTTGCCGGAATCCAAAAAACCGGCGATCATATAAACAGGAATATCCATAGAAAAATCCTTTGTATTAAAATCAGATGCCAAAGAGAGCCTTCAGGGCGCTTTCCTTCAGCTGGGAGCCGATAACGCAGATGCGGCCTGTGACATCGGCGCTGCCCTCACGAACTTCGTGTTCTTCGGGCACATAGTCGAAGTGGATCCAGCGGCCGCCTTCAGCGGGAATGATGCCCTTACTGCGGATCACGATGCCGTATTCACCGCTGTCCAGCGCGGTGAGAATGCGGCGGATCTCATCAGCGGCAAAGACCTTGGGAGACTCAGCGCCCCAGCTGGTGAAGACTTCATCCGCATGGTGATGATGGTGATGGCCGTGGTCATGATCATGGTGGCAGGAACAATGGGGATCGCTGCACTCGCCGTGTTCGTGATGATGTTCGTGCTCATGCTCATGATGATGCTCATGGTCATGGTCATGGTCGTGATGGTGGTGTTCGTGATCATGATCATGGTGGCAGCAACAATGAGGATCATCACACTCTTCGCCATGGGCATGGTGCACTTCTTTGAGCAGCTCTTCAGCAAAGGACTGAGAGGTTTTTTCCATAGCGTCAAGGATCTGCTTGCCGCTGATCTCTTCCCAGGGAGTGGTAATGATAATAGCGGAGGGATTCTTTTCCCGCAGCAAAGTAACGGCAGTATCCAGCTTTTCAGCGCTGATCTTGCCGGTGCGGCTGAGGATGATACAGCCTGCGTTTTCCACCTGATTATTAAAGAACTCACCAAAGTTCTTCATATAGACCTTGCACTTGGTGGCATCTGCTACGGTGATGAAACTGTTGAGGGTCATATCGGCATTTTCATCGGTAACCTTTTCCACGGCGGCGATAACATCGCTGAGCTTGCCGACGCCGCTGGGCTCAATGATGATGCGGTCAGGCTTAAACTGGGCGTAAACATCCTTCATAGCTTCGCCGAAGTCACCCACCAAAGAGCAGCAGATACAGCCGGAAGACATTTCGGAGATCTGCACACCGGATTCCTTGAGGAAACCGCCATCGATGCTGATTTCACCGAATTCATTTTCAATAAGAACCAGTTTTTCACCTGCGTAAGCTTCGGAAAGGAGCTTCTTGATGAGCGTGGTTTTGCCGGCGCCGAGGAAACCGGAAATAATATCGATCTTAGTCATAGGGTATTGCCTCCTGAAGGTAAATCGTAAAAACATCGCAAGCGCAAATGCGCCTAACATCACATTTTAATATTATCATAGTCCCATTTGGGCAAAATTTCAACACTTTGGCTTTGAAAAAATGCAAGGAAAAGCCCCGATAGATCGTCTATCGGGGCTGTGGTTTTATTTGCCGAGTTCTTTGTTCTTTTCGCAGGCCGCGATCACCGCTTCCATAGCGGCGGCGCGGAATCCGCCCCGTTCCAGCGCGCGGACGCCCTGAATGGTGCTGCCGCCGGGAGAGCAGACTTCATCCTTCAAAAGACCGGGGTGCTTGCCGGAAGAGGAGAGAAGCTTGCCGGCGCCGCAAAGGACCTGCGCCGCATACTGCTGGGCTTTGGCCCGGGGAAGACCTGCGGCAACAGCGCCGTCAGCAAGAGCTTCCATGAAAAGGTCGCAAAAAGCGCCGCCGCAGCCGGCAAGGGCACTGCCGGCATCCATCTGAGATTCGCTGATGGGATCGAGGAGACCGCAGCAATGCATGGCATCCACTGCTTCCGTGGCTTCGCCCTCAGTTACAAGATCGTTTGCGGTATAAAGCACGATGCCTTCGCCCACGGAAACGGCGGTATTGGGCATGATGCGGATCACAGGATACGCACCGCCGGCCATCTCGCAAATGCGCTCCATAGTGAGGCCTGCCGCCATGGAGACGAGGACAAAACGATCCGTGCGGGACTGAAGAATGGGGGCGATATCGGAGAGAAGACCTGCCATCATCTGGGGCTTTACACCCAGAAAAATGAAAGTCGCGCTTTGGGCGATAGCCTCATTGGAACTTGCGGATGCTCCCAAAGCTTTGGCGCAGCGCTGCACCTTTTCGGCAGTTCTGCCGGAAAGAGCCACATTTGCGCCGCCTACAGCTTCCACCACGGCAGAGGCCAAAGCACTGCCCATATTACCGCAGCCGATAAAACCAAATCGTTCGTTCATAAGGGAACCTCCTTAGCGGATCTGACCGTTGCCGGTGATCACAAATTTATAGGAAGTGAGTTCTTCCAGCCCCATGGGACCGCGGGCATGCAGCTTCTGGGTGGAAATGCCCATTTCGCAGCCGAGGCCGAATTCGCCGCCATCGGTAAAGCGGGTGGAGGCATTGACATAGACCGCGGCGCTATCCACAAGAGTGGTAAAACGGGTGGAAGCAGCCTCGTCAGCGGTGATGATGGCATCAGAATGGCCGGTGGAGTGGGTGGAAATATGAGCGATGGCTTCATCCACGCTATCTACCACGGCAACGGCCAGAATGTAATTCAAAAATTCAGTGCTGAAATCCGCATCTGCGGCTTTGGTGCCGCCGATGATGGAATAGGCACGCGCATCACAGCGAAGCTCTACAGCCTGCTTTCCGGCCGCTGCACGGTCATCTACCAGTCTTTTTTTCAGTTGGGGCAGGAATTCTTCTGCCACATCGCGGTGCACCAACAGAACTTCTTCTGCATTGCAGACGGAAGGACGGCTGGTTTTGGCGTTTTCCACGATGTTAAGTGCCATAGAAAGATCTGCTGCGCGATCCACATAAACATGGCAGATGCCGGTACCGGTCTGGATGCAGGGAACAAGGGCGTTCTGCACGCAGTTATTGATGAGGCCTGCACCGCCGCGGGGGATCAGAAGATCCACAAGACCTACGGCACGCATCAGCTCATTCACGCTTTCGTGGCTGGTATCCTGCACCATGGAAACGCAGTTTTCGTTGATACCTGCTTCTTTCAGCCCTTCCTGCAAAGCGCGGGTAATGGCGTTGGCAGAGGCGAAGGCATCACTGCCGCCGCGAAGCACGCAGGCGCTGCCGCTTTTTACAGCGAGAGCTGCCGCATCGCTGGTCACATTGGGGCGGCTTTCATACACAATGGCGATGACGCCCATGGGAACGGAGACCTTGCGGATCACAAGGCCGCCGGGCCGCTCCACAGTACTGAGCACCCGGCCCACGGGATCGGGGAGGGCAGCTACCTGCAAAATGCCGTCTGCCATGGCGGAAATGCGGTCATGGCTCAAAGCGAGACGGTCCAGCATTACGGAGGATACTTTGGATTTTGCCCGCTCCAGATCCTTTTCATTTTCGGCGAGGATCTCAGCTTCGTGGCGCAGGAGAGATGCAGCCATAGCGCGGAGCGCGGCATTTTTCTTTTCGGAAGAGGCGCAGGCAAGGTCCGCGCAGGAAGCTTTGGCAAGCTTGAGCTGTTCCATTGTGGTCATGATGATTACCTCCTTGCAGCAAAGAGCGTTCCCACGGATTTGCCCTCTGCAATATCATAAAGCAGTTCGGGGTGGTCGCCGTTGGCAATGATCATATCGGTGCCGGCAGCCATAGCCATTTTGGCGGCGCTGAGCTTGGTGCACATGCCGCCAGTACCAAGGGCGCTGCCCTTGCCGCCCGCCAGCTGTTCGATTGCGGGCGTGATCTCCTCCACACGGGAGATAAGAGAGGCATTGGGGTCGGTGTGGGGGTCAGCGGTATAGAGTCCGTCAATATCGGAGAGGAGGATCAAAAGATCTGCCTGCACACTGACAGCCACAATAGCGCCCAGCGTATCGTTATCGCCCACACGGATCTCATCGGTGGCTACGGTGTCATTTTCATTCACAATGGGGATAGCGCCCAGCTCCAGAAGGCGCTTGATGGCATTCTGGAAATTTTCATGGCGTTCTTCATTATCCACATCGGATGCGCTGAGCAGGATCTGGGCCACAGTATGGTGATAGTCGGAGAACAGCTTATCGTAGGTATACATCAGTTCGCACTGGCCCACGGCAGCAGCGGCCTGCTTGGTGGGCATATCGGCGGGACGGCCGGAGAGATTCAGCTTGCCAACACCCATGCCGATGGCGCCGGAGGAGACAAGAATGATCTCGTGACCTGCGTTTTTCAGGTCTGCGATGGTTTTGCAAAGCTGCTCTACGCGGCGGATATTCAGCCGACCCGTTGCGTGGGTCAGGGTAGAAGTGCCGATTTTGATGACAATGCGCATGGTGAAGACCTCCTATAAAAAGGGGAAAAGCCGCCTTTTAACCAGTTTAATTGTTGTCATCTTACCACATGGGAAATGAATTAACAAGAGATAGGGGCATAAAAAAGCGGGGCAGCTATGCTGCCCCGCCGGTGCGGTTTTTACTTGTTGAAACGCAGGGGGGTATAACCCTTTGCGAGTTCAGGAATAGTACCGCTCTTCCAGTAGTCAGCGATCATGTCACCGATGGAGGGAGAGAGAGCAATGGCACTGTGGAAGGAGTTGGCGATGAACAGGTTCTTGGGGCTGTCATAAGCGCCGAAAACGGGTTCATGGTCAGCGGCAAAGGATACGAGACCTGCCCACATACGGATGATCTCAATGTCCTTGAGAGCGGGGAAGAGCTGGATCACGCGGTTGGCAACGCCCTTGGCGCCGGCCAGCGTGTTGGACTTATTGTAATTGCCGGGGCGAGTAGTAGCCTGAGCCATTACAATATTGCCGTGTGCTGCCTGACCGAGGCATGCGCCGACTACCATGGGGTGGTCTTCGGTCATGGGCTGGTTGAAGAGAGCACCGTCAGTGATCATGCGCTTGATGGTGGGACGAACGGCCATACTGACCATTGCTTCACCGCGCTCATAACCGATGGGCAGATCCTGACCTGCCATCTTGACAACATCATGGGTCCATGCGCCGGTAGCAACCACTACCAGATCGGCATAGATGTCACCCTTGGGGGTTTCTACAGCCTGGATGACACCATTGGCCATCTTAAAACCGGTAACGGGGGTGTGGGGCATCATGACTGCGCCAAGAGCTGCGGCGCGGTCTGCCATGTTGAGGTTCAGCTTGAAGGGATTCAGGCGGCCTTCACCGGGGCACCAGCAGGCGCCAACGAGGATCTTTTCATTGATCTCGGGTTCCAGCTCCTTGGCGCGGGCAGCGGAGATCATTTCGATATCCGTAAGACCCATGGTAGCGCAGCCCTTGCAGAGATTTTCCAGAATGCCTGCCTGAGCGTCATCAGTCAGGGGAATGAGACCGCCGGAGGGAATATATTCCACATCGCCGATCTCTTCCTGCAGAGCATCCCACTGCTGCTGCTGGCGCAGAGCCATGTCCATTACCAGAGGATTTTCTCTGTAGCTGAGAACGCAGAAGCCGGGGTTGGTGCAGGATGCACCTGCGCACAGATCGTCCTTTTCCAGAAGAACTACCTTAGCGCCGGCCTTGCTGAGTTTCCAGGCTGCTGCAGCACCGACGACACCGCCGCCGACGATAGCAACATCAAATTTCATATCTGCCATAAGGTCACTCCTTAAAGAGTATTTTCATAGAAGCTCTTGAGGAGCATCTCGGTACCGATCTTGCCCTGCTTGTAGGTCTTGCCGGTACGCAGGTTGGTGATCTCAATGACGGAAACCTTATGTACATCGAGATCCATCTTGAAGATATCGCGTTCTGCTTCTTCGTAGATATCAGCAAAAGCTCTGCCGTAATGCTTGGTGTTGGCGCAGGCCAGCTTGGGAATGACAGCTTCGATCTCAGCATCGTCGCATTCAACAACATATCTTGCAACGCTGCCGTAAAGGGTGGAGCTGTTTACACGGTCCATAGCCTTGAGTTCATCGCTGATAACGGGGGGAATAGCACCGTAACCGCTGAAGGAACGAACCTTTTCCAGGGGGAAGCCGAAGAAGCCGAGGCCCCACAGGGAAACTTCAGCGCTGCGGGCTGCAACCTGAACGCAGCCAACGAGGCTGCCGGTCTTGGCGGCGAGAATGTAAACGCCTTCGGGCTTGACATGGCACTTTTCGCAAACTTCAGCTACCAGTTCTTCGCCGGGCAGTTCAGCGGTCTGAACAGCCAGAGCGGTCTTTTCGTAGCTATCCTGATAGTGCCACATTCTTGCAATACCATCGTCATAGGAGATGGCGCGGGCGGGACCGGATGCGAAACCGGGGAGGTTATATTCGCCGCAGGGAGCTACTTTCCAAGCGGAGAACTGTGCGGAGAGAGCTGCTTCGTGGGGACGGGCGAGGTAAACATTTACAGTGGGGATCTCACGGTCGCCAACCTGCATGTTGCCAAAGTCTACAATGCCCTGAGCGCCGAGGGTAACAAGGGTAAAGAGGCGGGCAGCTTCCCAGCTGCCGGGAACATTTACGCCCATATCGATGATGGTAGCGCCGCTTTCCAGCTTGTGTGCTTCGCAGTTGAGTTCCCAAAGGTTGGGCATGATCTCATTTTCAATGAGTTCTACAGTTTTCTTGCTAAGACTATACATTGTTAACCTCCTGAAGAGCAACCATGTGCTCCATGAATTCGGTAGTAAGCGCTTCTTCGTCGAAGCCTACGATGCGGTAATCCTTAACGACGCACTTGCCGCCGATGTATACATCCTTCACGTCCTTGGACTGAGCACAGTACACAATGGTGCTTACCAGATCACTGCCGTCACTGATAAGATTGGGCTTGTTCATGGGGATTACAACAAAGTCAGCCAGTTTCCCGGCTTCGAGGCTGCCTGCATTCAGATTCAGCATGCGGGCGCCGCCTGCAGTAGCCATCTTAAAGACATCCTTTGCAAGGAGCAAAGACGCGTCCTTATGGGAGACTTTCTGCAGCATAACGCCTGCGCGCATTTCCTCAAACATATCCAGAAGATCGTTGGAGGCGGGGCCATCCGTTGCGATGGGTACATTGATACCGGCGTCCAAAAGGGTTCTTATGGGGCACACACCGCTGCCGAGCTTCATATTGCTCTTGGGATTGTAAACCACGGTGATGCCGCGCTTTGCGGCAAGCTCGATCTCCTCGGGGGAGAGGTGGATACCGTGGACTGCGGAAAAACTGTTTTCCAAAAGTCCCAGTTTGTCCAGATGGAGAAGTTCGGGGGCGCCGCGCTGGTCGATAGACTGCTGCGCTTCGCCTGCGGATTCATCCACGTGGATCTGAATGTGAGCGCCATACTTCTTGGCGGTTTCGGCCGCAAAGGTCAGCGTGGCGTCAGAGCAGATGTTGAGTTCAGAGGGAGTGAGGACGCAGCGGCCGGGGTAGGTTTCCATGAGGCGCACCACTTCGGGAGCGTCTGCATTGATGGAACCGTCATCCATAAACCAGTCAGCCATTTCGATGCCGAAGTGGCCGCGGATACCGGACTCTTCTGCCGCTTTCATCATGCCGTCCTGCCGATAGTTAAGGTCCATGTCCAGAAAAGCGGTGATGCCGCTGTGGAGCATGTCACAGATGCCGAGAGCGGCCCACAGATAACTGCGGCGTTCTCTGACTTCAGCGCTTTCGGCAGCGTAGAGAGCATTGATGGTGGGGGTAAGGACCTCATCACACCAGGTGGCGAGGGGGAGGTCATCACGACGGCCCTTGATGGTCATCTGCCAAAG
>JAFQLA010000292.1 GCA_017396725.1 Oscillospiraceae bacterium | reverse complement strand
ATAACCAGCTCCGTGGCCGAAGCGGCCGTCAGGGCGACCCCGGTGAGACCCGCTTCTACCTGTCTCTGGAAGATGACCTTATGCGTCTTTTCGGCGGTGACCGTATCACCGGTCTTATGGAGCGTCTGGACATCGATGAGAATACCCCCATCGAAAACAGCATGCTCACCAAGACCATCGAGCGCTCTCAGATCACCGTGGAATCCCGCCACTTCCAGTCCCGTAAGTCCGTTTTGGAATACGACGATGTTATGAACAAGCAGCGTGAGATCATCTATACCCAGCGCAAGCAGGTGCTGGACGGTATGGATATCCACGAGACCATCATCGGCATGATCTCCTCCAGCATCGCAGACCGTGTCCACGCCGCCTTTGTGGAAACCCCCACTCTGGACAGCACCTCTTACCGCGAGCTGCTCCGCGAAGTGGAAGGCGTATTCTTCCCCAAGGACGCCGTGTCCGTCTCCGATCCCGCCTCCGCTACCGAAGAGAGCCTCACCAAGCTCTTCTCCGACGCAGCCTTCGCCGCGTATGCCGCTAAGGAAGAGGAGTTCACCTCTCCCATCATGCGCGAAGTGGAACGCATCGTCATGCTGCGCGTGGTGGATGAATACTGGATGGATCATATTGACGCCATGAATGAACTCAAGCAGGGCATCCGTCTGCGCGCCTACAGCAACACCGACCCCGTTGTGGCCTACCGCAAGGAATCCCTCGATATGTTTGATATCATGGTGGCCGCCATTCAGGACGAAACCGTCCGCCGTCTTTTCGCCGTCCGCCTGAAGAAGGATGAAGAGCTCAAGCGCGAACGCGTTGCCAATGACACCACCGAACACGCCGGCGGTGACGCCGCTGTAAAGAAGCAGCCCCGCAAGGTCACCAAGATCGGCCGCAACGATCCCTGCCCCTGCGGCAGCGGCAAGAAGTATAAGCAGTGCTGCGGACGGTGATCGCCATGAAGAAAATCGCAGCTCTTCTCTGTGCCTTTGCGCTGGTCTTTTCCCTTTGCGCCTGCAGCAATACCAGCACCATCTCCGTGCCCGACGGTTTGGATAAGAACACCCTGATCCTCAGCGGTCAGGCAGTTGTCACCAAGCTCAATAAGGGTGAATACAGCGCGGTGCAGGCTATGTTCCGCGAAGATGTAGCCTCCGCGCTCAGCGAAACCGCGGTGGAGGATATGGCTCTGGCCTATCTTTCCGACGCGGGTGAATTCAAGAAATTCTCCTCCACGGAGGCCTTCGGCAAAACCGATACCGCCAGCGGCGAGCGCTACGGCGTTGTAATGGTAGTGGCAAAGTACAAAAAGGAAAAGCTTACCTTCCATGTGGGTTTTGACACCGAAATGCAGCTCATCGGCCTCTCCATCGAAGAATCCTAAAGGAGCCTTATGAATTCTTTTTCCATCCAAGAAAAAAACGGCGTTACCTATCTCACCTCCGCCCTTTTATCCTCTCAAAGCGGCATCGCTCACGGGTTTTCCACCCGCAAGGGCGGCGTCAGCCAAGGGCCGTGGGAATCTTTGAATCTGGGTGTCAGCCGCGGTGACGATATCACCGCCGTGCAGGAAAACTACCGCCGCTTCTGCGCCGCTATCGGCACGGATGAAAAGCGGGTGGTTCTCTCCCAGCAGGAGCATCTGGATCATATCCGCCTCGTCACCGAGGAGGATGTGGGCAAAGGTCTCTGGCGCAAGCGGGATTATACCCATATTGACGCCCTCCTTTGCAATACCCCCAATATTCCCCTTGTGATCTTCTCTGCTGACTGCGGCATCATCCTGCTCCATGATCCTGTGACAAACTCCATCGGCGCTGTCCACGCAGGCTGGCGCGGCGTGGCACAGGGCATCGTGCGCAAGGCGGTTCTTGCCATGAGCGAGACCTTTGGCGCCGATCCCGCCAATATCCTTGTGGCCATCGGCCCTGCCATCGGTCAGTGCTGCTTTGAAACGGACGAGGATGTTCCCGCCGCCATGCGCTCTGCTTTGGGCGATGCCGCGGAACCCTTCATGATCCAAAAAGGGAAAAAGTGGCATCTGGATCTCAAGAGCATCAATGCCCACTGGCTCACCTCCGCAGGGGTTCTGCCGGAGCATATCGACATTTGTGACCACTGCACCGCCTGCCGAAAAGACCTTTACTGGTCTCACCGCAAAATGGGCAACACCCGCGGCGCGCAGATTGCCATGATCTCTCTGAAATAATCTTTAGGAAAGGAGCTGCCATGAAAGTAAGACGCCTGAGCGCGCTGGCGCTCCTTCTTCTTTTTATTCCCACCCTTCTGACCGGCTGCTGGGAATCCGATCTGGAAACAGAAAATGAAGCCATCCTCGGCAACATCAAAGACACCGAAGAGGAGGAAGCTCCTCCGGAAGATACCGGCACCGGACTCACGGATTTCACTCTCCCTTATTTTGCCAAAAAGTCTCTCGATCCCGTGTCCTGTGAATCCGGCACACAGCAGGCCGTTTCCTCCCTGCTCTATGAAGGGCTCTTCGTGCTGGATGAGACCTTCGCGCCGCAAAATGTGCTCTGTGAAAGCTATTCCTACGATGCCTCTTCCTTCACCTATACTTTCACTTTGAAGGAAGATATTGTCTTCAGCGACGGAACGCCCATCGGCGGTTGGGATGTGGTGAGCACTTATCAGCGGGCCGCCCAATCGGCACGGTACGCCGCCCGCTTTGCCGCGGTCTCTTCCATGAACTCCTCGGGAAAGAATGTGACCCTTACCCTTACGGTCGACAACGCCTTCTTCCCTGCCCTTCTGGATATTCCCATCGTTAAGGCAGGCACGGACTCCCAGCGCGTTCCCATCGGCAGCGGCCCTTATGTGATGAAAAGCGATGATGCAGGTGAGTATCTCGCCCCCAACGAATCCTGGTGGCAGGATAAAACTCTTCCTGTGTCCCGCATCCGTCTCTCTCCCAATTCCGACTCTGAGACCCTTGTTTATCAGTTCAACTCCCGCGAGATCCAGTTGCTTACCACCGACCTCACCGGCAGCGATCCTCTGATTGTCAGCGGGAATGTATCTTTCTGTGACTTTCCCACCTCCACCATGCTTTATGTGGGTTATAACACGCACTCGGCCCTCTTTTCCGATGCCGCGGTGCGCCGCGCTGTAAGCCTCGGCTTTGACCGGGAAACTGTGGTCAGCGCCTATCTTTCCAATCACGGCACCCCCGCTTCTTATCCCTTCTCTCCCGTTTCCTCCCTCTATCCCAAGGGTGAAGAAAACTACTCTCTTGTATCCTTCACCGCAGCTATGGATGAACTGGAGTGGGGAGAAACCAAGCCGGAGGCCACTCTTCTTGTCAACGCAGGCAACACGGTGAACGAAAAAATCGCCGCTTATATCGTCTCTGCGTTGGAAGACTATATCGATGTGGAAATCCTCTCTCTTCCGTGGGAAGAGTATCTTGCGCGGCTTCAGAGCGGCAATTTTGATTTCTATCTGGCGCAGGTTCGCATGACCACAGATTGGAATTCCACTTCCCTTCTCACCACCGGCGGCAGCTTGAATTACGGCCGCTACGCAAGCGAATCCATGGACCAGTATCTCGCAGGCATGCTTTCCGGCGGCAGTGCTGCCACCGCCCAGTTCTACAATCTCTTCTCACAGGATGCTCCTATCGCTCCCCTTTGCTTCAAAGAAGAAACCGTGATCGTTCCCACAGCCAATGTTTCAGACATTTCTCCCACCGTTTCCACTCCGTTTTACAAGCTGGAAAACTGGAGCATTGATCTCAATGCATAAAAAATCCCGCAGGATATTCCTGCGGGATTTTCTTTCTCGTTTTAGTAGCGGCGCACTACAGCAGCCACTTTTCCAAGGATGGAGGCATATTTACCGTCGATAGGCTGGTAGTCGGGATTTTCAGGTAAAAGCCAGGTTTCGCCGTTTTTGCGGCTCAAACGCTTTACCGTAGCCTCATCTTCCAAAAGCGCTACCACGATCTCGCCATTATGGGCGGTCTCCTGTTTGTGGACCACCACCAGATCGTCCGGCAGGATGCCGGCATAAAGCATGGACTCACCGCGGACACGCAGCGCGAAGTATTCACCGTCCCGTCCACCGGTATCAAAGGTAAGATAATCTTCAATGCATTCCTGCGCCAGGATGGGGGAACCGGCTGCAACATTGCCCACGATAGGCACCTGATTGCCTATGGATTCCGCCTCTTCCACCGGTGCAGGAGGCGCTGCCTGCACCGGACCGGCCGGCACGCGGGCATCCTGCGTCAAGGCAAGGGCACGACCCTTTCCTGCGGATTTTTCAATATACCCCGCCTCTTCCAGATGCTTGAGATGAAAATGCACCGTAGAGGGAGACTTGAGGCCCACCGCGTCACAGATTTCCCGCACGGAAGGCGGATAGCCCTGCGAGCGGATGGTCTCGGCAATATGATCGTAAATCTTTTGCTGCATTTTAGAGAGTTTTTGCATGGTCAGCATCCTCCATTCATGCACAGCATTTTTATAGTTTTATTTTACCATACCTTTTTGCAAAATGCAACATTTGTTCCATTCTTTTTTCGTATATTTTTCTTGCATTTGCAAATCAAATGTGATATCATAGCTAAATGTATGGTAAAGTAATTTATTATGCGTCTGCATACATAATCAATAGATGAAGGAGCTTATAAAAGCATGGTTACTTTTTTCACTATTCTGCAGGTAATTGCGGGTCTCGCTGTTATCCTCGCTGTTCTGTTCCAGTCCGGTAAGTCCGCAGGTCTCTCCGGCGCTATCGCAGGCGCTGCCGATTCTTTCATGTCCAAGGGCAATGCCAAGACCTTTGACGCTAAGCTGGCCCGCGCTACCAAGTGGATCGGCGCAGTATTCATGGTTCTCACTCTGGTCCTCTGCTGCCTGCACTAATTGATCGCAATAGAAAAGCACCGTCTTCGGACGGTGCTTTTTTCTTTTCAATCGGGCGCAATAAAGCTGCCGTCTCCTTTTCGGTATAGTGTTCCTCCTGTGACGGCAACATTATTTTTCTCCATCAGCTCCTCTACCGTGAGAAAAGTGTAGCCGCGCTCCTGCATGATATCCACAAAAGTTAATGCCGCTTCCACCGTAGTGGGGTATATATCATGCATCAACACGATATCTCCCTCTCCCGCAGTCAGGGCAGCGTTTACGATTTGTTCCGTATCCAGTATCAGCCAATCCTGGGTATCTACCGACCAGTAGACCATGGGCACATGGATCTCCCGCTGCACTTCTTTTGTAATATACCCCCAGGGCGGCCGCACCCAATAGCAGCCTTCATCCAGAATGCCGCGAAGAAGGGCATCATTCCTTTGAATACTCTCAACGGCATCTGCAGCATCTTCACTGCCAAGGCTCACATGCTCATAAGTATGGTTTCCCACCTGATGGCCTTCCCGCTGCATCCGCACCAGAATTTCCCGGTTTTTTTCCGCCATAGTCCCTACCACAAAAAAAGTGGCCTTGGCGCCCCGGTCTTTCAATCCGTCCAGAAGCTGCGGTGTGGTATCGGGATGAGGCCCGTCGTCAAAGGTCAGGGCAATATACTTTTCCTCCAGCGCGATCTCTGTCTCACCCGACACATCCGCTGCCTCCCGCTGCCAGGAGGCAAGGCTGATCGCCAGGCAAAAAAGCATCAAAATGAGCCATATTCCGCCGTTTTTCACTGACCGCACTTCCCTTCTCTTCACAAAGGTTAGTATGCCATATCCTGCAGAATTCATGCTTTGGACAACACTTTTATAAAACGCAAAAAAGCCCTTTTGCACGGTCTCGAGATCCATGCAAAAGGGCTTTTTCAATTCAGTTGCTTACTTTACCAGCTCGATCATAGCGGTTTCAGCAGCATCGCCGCGGCGAACGCCGGTGCGGATGATGCGGGTGTAACCACCGTTGCGGTCTGCATAGCTGGGAGCGATCTCCTTGAACAGCTTCTTGCAAACATCTTCTCTGGTGATGAAGCTCATAGCCTGGCGATAGGCAGCCAGATCACTCTTCTTGCCCAGAGTGATCATCTTTTCAGCCAGGGGACGGATTTCCTTAGCGCGGGTGATGGTGGTTTCCATCTTGCCGTTATCCAGGAAATCGGTAACCTGCTGACGGAGCATCGCCATACGCTGATCGGTAGTCTTACCGAGCTTACGAGTTCCGGGCATGTTGGTTTCCTCCT
>JAFQLA010000291.1 GCA_017396725.1 Oscillospiraceae bacterium | reverse complement strand
GATGACCTTGGCATTGCTGCGGCGGACATATTGGGGGAATTCCTCCCCGCGGCCATCCCCGTAGGGGCCCACGAGACGGGCGAAGGTGAGGCGGCTCACCTTGCTGACGATGACGGTCTCCAGCTCGCCGTCAGTCATGGAGGAGACGGGCACGGGCATGAAGCCGCCGCCGTAAAAGCGGCCGTTGCAAACGGCAACGAGGGCGAAGTCGCCATGGAGCTCCTCGTCATCCAGCCACACCGTCCATTGATCGCAGATACCTTTAAATATAAAGTTCCAGATGATAGAGGCGATATAGCTGCCCTTGCCGCTGAGAAGGGGCAGGCGGGAATACTTATGCACATCCGCCGCGATGCGGGCGTCCACCCCCGAGCAGGCGATGGTCAGCACTTTCCGGCCGTTGCAGTCGATGAGATCCAGCTCACGGGAGGGCTGATCCCACAGGTTTTCGGCATCGCCGTAAAGGGCGGCGTCCGTGCCGAAGTTCTTGAGGAAATCGTTGCCGGTGCCCACGGGGATGCAGGTCATCTCCGCGTTGGCAAAGCCCGCGATGCCGTTTACCACCTCGCTGACGGTACCGTCCCCGCCGCAGGCATAGAAGCGGACGGCCTCGCCCTTTTCCGCGATGGAGCGGGTGAGCTCGGTAGCGTGACCGGGGCTTTGGGTCAGCATGCACTTGACATCCAGGCCGTGGTTTTGGCGCAGGGATTCTGCCATGGCATAGATCTTCTCCCGGGAATCGGACTTGCCCGCGGTGGGATTGATGATGAAGATGTGCTGCATAAGGCAACCTTCTTTCTCTTTTTGGGTTGGGGGCTTGCGGGACGATGGGGGGACACCCTCATCAGTCACGGCAAAGCCGTGACAGCTTCCCCCTCAAGGGGGAAGCCTTATGTATTTCCAAGAGATTTTCCGCGGCGCGGGCGGAAATCTGCCTGACAAAACCGTGTGGACGCTTGCGGGACGATGCGCTTATTAAACCTTATTGCCGTACATGAAAAGCTCGCACTTGAGCATGCCGTTATAAAGCTTGCGCTTGCGGTCGGCGCTGCGGCCGAAGGTGCGCTCAAACTCCGTGTGGGAGGAGAGGACATAGACCCGCCAGGTATCGGGCAGCTTGCGCATGGCGGAGCCGAAGGCGCGGTAGAGAGCCTCCGCCTCTTCCTTTTCCATAAGGCGCTCACCGTAGGGCGGGTTGGTGACGACTCTTCCGTAAGTGCCGCCCCAGTGGAAACGGGTGGCGTCATCCACCTCGAAGCGGACGATATCGTCCACCTCGGCCAGATGTGCGTTGTGGCGGGCGATCTCGATGGCTTCGGGATTGATATCCCCGCCCCAGATCTCATACTCGCCGTGGAACTCATTATCCATGGCCTCGTCGCAGGCATCCAGCCACAGTTTGGAATCGATGAAATCCCACTTCTGGGCGGAGAAGGAGCGGTTGAGACCGGGTGCGCGGTTTTTGGCGATGAGGGCAGCCTCGATGGCGATGGTGCCCGAGCCGCAGAAGGGATCGCAGAAGGGGTCACGGCCCCGGTACTTGGAGAGCATCACCATGGCGGCGGCCAGAGTCTCCTTCAAAGGAGCGGCCACGCCCACGGCGCGGTAGCCGCGCTTATAAAGGCCTTCGCCGGTGGTATCCAGCGCGATCATCACCTCGTCCTGCATGATGGAAAAGCGGATCTGATAGCGGCGGCCGGTTTCGCTGAGCCAGTCGGTATGATACTTTTCGCTAAGGCGGGTGGAGATGGCCTTTTTCACGATGGACTGGCAGGCGGGGACGGAGTGGAGCTGGGAATTGATGGAATAGCCCTTGACGGGGAACTCCCCGTCGGCAGGGATCATATCCTCCCACGGGATGGCCTTGACGCCCTGAAAGAGATCTTCAAAGCTCAATGCCTTGAAGGTGGAAAGCACCAGCAGCACCCGCGCGCCGGTGCGCAGATTGATATTCATGCGGGGGATATCCGCCTCGGTGCCGCGGCAGAAGATGCGGCCGTTTTCGGCGCGGACATCCTGCAGATTCAGCTTTTTCAGTTCGTCTGCCACCAGCTTTTCAAGACCCAGCAGGCAGGGCACGCAGAATTGCAGCATAGGTTTTCTCCTTTTTAAGAGCATTTCTTTTCACGATAAGTATACCGCTCAATCTAAAAAAGCGCAAGAGAAGGCGCTAAATGCGGTGGAAATTTCCTGCGGCGTGTGCTATGATGAGGGTACTATATTATTATAGTTATCGCTTTTACATAGATAACCAAGGAGGCAGTTATGCTGGATCAGAAGATCATGGAGGCTTATGTGGCCATCCTGCGGGAAGAACTGGTGCCTGCCACGGGCTGCACCGAACCCATTGCCATCGCCTACTGCGCGGCGAAGCTCCGCGAGACTCTGGGCGAGCTTCCCGAGCGCGTGCTGGCGGAAGTCAGCGGCAATATTTTGAAAAACGTAAAGAGCGTGGTGGTGCCCAACACCAACGGGCTCAAGGGCCTGAAGGCCGCCATCGCCATCGGCCTTGTGGGCGGTGACGCCGACGCCCACATGCAGGTCATCTCCAAAGTGACGGAAGAGCAGAAGGCGCAGGCCAAGGAGTATCTTGAAAAGACGGAGATCACCATCGAGTGCCCCGAAAGCCCCCGCATGCTGGATATCCGCCTCACGGGCTACAAGGGCGAAGATACCGCCGTGGTACATATCGCCAACAACCACTCCAATATCGTCTACATCGCAAAGAACGACACCGTTCTTCTGGAAAAGCCCATGACCGCCTCCGCTGAGGACAATCTGCAGGATAAGAGCGTTCTCAATGTGAAAGACATTGTGGAATTCGCGGGCAGCGTGGATGTGGAGCGCATCCGCCCCATGGTCTCCCGCCAGATCGAGTACAATTCCGCCATCGCCGCCGAGGGGCTGAAGAATAACTGGGGCGCCAACATCGGCTCGGTGCTGCTCTCTTCCAACACCGATATCGCAACGGAAGCCAAGGCTTGGGCCGCCGCCGGGTCGGACGCCCGCATGAGCGGCTGCGAAATGCCGGTGATCATCGTCTCCGGCAGCGGCAATCAGGGCATGACCGCCTCCCTCCCCGTGTGGCGCTACGGTCTTTATAAGGGGGCGAGCGAGGAGCAGATCCTCCGCGCCGTGGCCCTCAGCGACCTTATCACCATCCATCAGAAAACCGGCATCGGCCGACTCAGCGCTTACTGCGGCGCCATCAGCGCAGGCGTGGGCGCAGGGGCGGGCATCGCCTATCTCGATGGCGGCGACTATACCGCCATCGCCCACACCGTGGTAAACGCGGTGGCCATCCTCTCGGGCACCATCTGCGACGGCGCCAAACCCAGCTGCGCCGCCAAGATCGCCGCCGCTGTGGAGGCCGGCATCCTTGGCTACCGCATGTATCAGCACCATCAGGAGTTCTACGGCGGCGAGGGTATCGTGGCCAAGGGCGTGGAAGATTCCATTCATAATGTGGGTATTCTGGCAAGTCAGGGCATGCGGGAGACTGACCGCACCATTCTTGACATTATGACCCATTGCTGAAAATAAGGAGGACGAAACATGAAACGGGCAACGAGAGTGGCTCTTGTCACCAGCGGCGGTGACTGTCAGGGCCTTAACGCGGCGCTGCGCGGCGTGGGCAAGGCTCTTTTTCAGTATGTTCCCAATGTGGAGATCTACGGCATGTATGACGGTTGGCGCGGATTGATGGAAGGCGACTACTGCTTCATGACTCCGAAGGATTTCTCCGGCATCATCAATCTGGGCGGCACCATTCTGGGTTCCTCCCGCCAGCGCTTTATCCCCGGCAAGGCCATTTTGACCGAGGACGGCGAGGACGCCATGCCCCTCATCAAGGCAACCTACAACCGCCTGAATCTGGACTGCATCGTGGCCCTTGGCGGCAACGGCACCCAGAAGAGCTCCAAGCTTTTGATGGACGCGGGGATGAATGTCATCACCCTGCCCAAGACCATCGACAACGATATCTTCGGCACCGACACCACCTTCGGCTTCCAGAGCGCCATCGATATCGCCACCAATGTTATCGACTGCATCCACACCACCGCCAACTCCCACTCCCGCATCTTCATCGTGGAGTGCATGGGCCGTGACGCAGGCTGGCTGACCCTTTCCAGCGGCATTGCCAGCGGCGCCGACGTGGTGCTGATCCCCGAGATCCCCTATGACATTGAGAAGGTGGCAGACGCCATTAAGGATCGCCGCAAGAAGGGCAAAACCTATTCCATCGTGGCGGTGGCCGAAGGCGCTGTTGCCAAGGATGACGAGGTGCTCAGCGAAGATGAGCGCCGTAAGCTCAAGGACGCCAAGGCCTATCCCTCCATCTCCTACCGCATTGCCGAGGAGCTGGAACGCCTCACCGGTCAGGAGACCCGCGTCACCGTGCCCGGTCACTTCCAGCGCGGCGGCCCTCCCTGCCCCTATGACAGAGTCCTTGCCACCCAGTTCGGCACCGCCGCTGCCCGCATGGTGATGAAAAAGCAGTATGGCTACATGGTGGGCATCCAGAAGGGCGAGATCGTGCAGATCCCCCTGGAAGAGGCTGCCAGCAAGACCAAGTTCCTGCCGGTGGATCACCCCCTGATCCAGACCGCAAGAGACGCGGGCGTGGAATTCGGGGACTAAAGAGCTATCGCTTCAAAGGGAATGGCATTTGCCATTCCCTTTGATTTTTTTTGCACTGCGCTTCGCGCACTCCCGTTGGTCGCACGCGCACTCCGTGAGAAGTGTTTTTTGCACCGTACATGCCGCCTCGTCGGCACAAGTTACATATCATAAGGGCTGCCGCTGATTGCGGCGGCCCTTATTCATTTCACTGCGCCTCCTCTTCCTCGGACAAACGCTTTGCTGGTTTGTCCTCGGAGCAACACCCTCATCCGCTTCACTTTGTTCAGCACCTTCCCCCTCGAGGGGGAAGGCTTGGCATGGAGTCTTGTTTTTCGACAAAATTCGTGTTACCATACTATCATAAAAACATGGCGCGGTGTGTGCGCCAAAAAGGAGGAAGCTTATGTTTTGTCCTGCTTGTGGAAAAGAGATTTCCGATAGTGCCAAATTCTGTCCCGGCTGCGGCAGCGCCATTGCTCCCGCGCCCGTAATGGAACCCGCTCCCGCACCTGCACCTCAGCCTGCACCCGCTCCTGCTCCCGCAGCGGAGCCCGTTCCCGCTTCTGCACCCGCTCCCGCTCCCGTGGCGGAGCCCGTTCCCGCACCTGCACCTGCACCTGCACCCGCACCCGCTCCCGCTCCCGCACCTGCACCCGCTCCTGCTCCTGCTCCCGCTCCTCAGGGTGCGCCCCAGCAGCAGTATGCTGCTGCTCCCGGCGCCGCTCCCGCGCCCAAAGCCCCCAAAGCCCCCAAGGCGCCCAAGACCCCCGGTGAGAAGAAAAAGACGGGCATGATCCTGGGTATTGCCGGCGGCGCGGTGGGTCTGATCGCCATCATCCTTGCGGTGGTGCTTTTGGTGCTGCCGAACCTGGGCGGTCTTTCCGCTGCCGAAAAGGCGCTGGAAAAGGGCGACTATGAAGCCGCCGCGGAAAAGTACTCCAAGGTGCTGGATAAGAGCGATGATGACGACGAAAAGCTCTCCGCCTACATCGGCCGCGGCATAGCTTACTTCGAAATGGGCAAG
Source organism: Oscillospiraceae bacterium (assembly GCA_017396725.1). The sequence continues at coordinate 1,982 of JAFQLA010000291.1, read as the reverse complement.
ACGGACAAGGCGATCGACGACTTTGAAGCCGCCACCGAGCTGGATGAGACCAACATGACCGCATGGCTGGGTCTTGGCCGCAGCTGCGCCGAAGAAGGCGAGGATGAAGACGCGCTGGACGCCCTCTTCACCGCCCTCGCGCTGGACTACACCAACGAAGAAGTGAAAGACGCGCTGGATGAATACTACGGCGATCAGGATACCTATGAGATCGGCGGCGAGGAGTACGACGCCGATGTTGACGCCATCGACGCTGAGGATCTGGGCCTTACCACGGAGGATATCCGTCAGGTGTACTTCCTCTCTCAGGTGGAAAGTCTGGAATTCATGGATAACGAGATCTCCGACCTCACTCCCTTTGCGGGTCTTGAGAACCTCTGGTATCTGGATCTGGAGAACAATGCCGTTACCGATGTGACGCCTCTTTCCGGCCTTGCGAAGCTGGAATACCTCTACATCAGCGGCAATGAGGACATCACCGACATCACGCCTTTGGCAGGCCTTACGGGGCTGGAGCTGCTGGCGGTGGACGGCACCTCCGTCACCAATCTGGACGCGCTGGCGGACATGAATGACCTCGCCCGCCTCTATGCCTACAACTGCACCGAGCTGGAGGATATCAGCGGCATTATGAATAAGCCCATCACCACCCTCTGGCTGGACGGCGTGACGCTGGACGATGAGGATATCGATGTCATCTGCTCCCTTACGCAGCTGGAAGATCTGATCCTTGGCGACGACATCCCCGCTGACGCGTGGGACCGCATCGCCGCGGCCATCCCCGCCTTCGCCCAGCCCGAAGAGGACTACCTCTGGGATGACGGTTATCTGGACATCGGCTTCTATGTGGAAGACGGCAGCTCCTTCACCTATGAGGATGAATACGGCGACATGTACGGCTACGCCGTGGATCTGGCGCTGGAGCTTGCCGAGCGTCTGTACATGAGCCCCAGCGGTTACGGCAGCGAGGATATCGATGAGATCATGGGCTATCTCTATGACGGCACCTGCGACATCCTCATTCTGGAAGCCCCTGCCCATGAGTTTGAGGCATACGGCTACTACGATCTCATTTTCTCCACGCCCTATGTCACCGAGGACGGGGATGAATACTGCGTGGTCATGCGCGAGACCTCCCCTGAACTGTGCGCCATGATCGACGAGGTCATCTACGAGCTGGACGCCGAGGGCTGGCTGGAGAGGGCTGCGGCTTTCTGGCGCAGACAGACGGAAAAATAAAAACGCATCAAAGGGCGCGGAAGCCATCCGCGTCCTTTTGCTCTGTTTGTGAAATAAATGCCCCAACTGCCCCGTGGGGCATTGCTTTTTGTAAGGAAAGGCTATACAATCGAATCAGAATTTATCTGCCGCGGCAGATATGATGTGAAGGAGAAGAAGCCATGACCCTTAACGAAGCCAAGATAAAAGCCCGGGCAATAGTTGACCAAATGACGCCCGAAGAAAAAATGTCACAGCTGCGTTTCAATGCCCCCGCCATCGAGAGATTGGGTATAAAAGAGTACAACTGGTGGAATGAAGCCGCCCACGGCGTTGCCCGCGCAGGCGTTGCCACCGTTTTCCCTCAGGCCATCGGCATGGCTGCTACCTTTGACCCTGAGCTGACCTATCAGGTGGGGCAGGTGGTGGCTACCGAATCCCGCGCCAAATATAACAAAAGCGTTCAGTTTGAGGACAGAGACATTTACAAGGGTCTCACCTTCTGGGCGCCCAACATCAATATTTTCCGTGACCCCCGCTGGGGCAGAGGTCAGGAGACCTACGGTGAGGACCCCTGCCTCACCGCCCTTATCAGCCGCGAGTATATCAAGGGCATTCAGGGTGATGAGGAGTTTATGAAGGCGGGCGCCTGCGCCAAGCACTTCGCCGTCCACTCCGGCCCCGAGTCGCTCCGCCACGGATTCAGCGCGGAGGCGTCGCGGCGTGACCTCGCCGAATACTACCTGCCGGCGTTCAAGGACCTC
>JAFQLA010000290.1 GCA_017396725.1 Oscillospiraceae bacterium | reverse complement strand
TACAAGGTACACGTTCCTGTGCGGAACATTGCTATCTTATCACAGTTGACTATCTGTTGTCAAGAACTTTTTTCATTTCTTTTCAACTTTTTTCTTCCGCGGCGCCTCTCAGCGCGACAGCTTTGTTAGAATACCAAATCTTCTCCTGTTTGTCAACACTTATTTCCAACTTTTTTGAATTTATTTTTTAGGCTCTGTTCAGCCCCTATATTTTGTGGTATCCTATACCATATTATAATAAATGTAAGGAGGGGAAGGATGAAACTCAGAAAGCTCACCGCCACCTTCGGCGCGCTGGAAAACGAGACGCTGCAGCTTGCCGACGGGCTCAACATCATCACCGCCCCCAACGAAAAAGGCAAATCCACATGGTGCGCCTTCCTGCGCACCATGCTATACGGTTTCCCCACCCGCGCCCGCGGCCTGCAGTCTGACAAGAACCGCTACCTTCCCTGGAGCGGCTCCGCCATGACGGGGCAGATGGAGCTGCAGCGGGGCGAGGAATCCATCACCCTCACCCGCCGCACCGCCAGAGCCAATTCCCCCATGGGCGCTTTTTCCGCCGTGTACACGGGAACGGCAGACGAGGTGGCGGGCATCACCGCCGCCGACTGCGGGGAGACGCTCCTGGGCGTTTCCCGGGAGGTCTATCAGCGCAGCGCCTTTATCCGTCAGGGCGGCCTTGTCATCGATCAGGACGCAGAGCTGGAGCGGCGCATCAGCGCCCTCATCACCACGGGGAAGGCGGAGGACTATTCCTACAGCGAGACCAACGAGCTTTTAAAAAAGCAGCTCAACCGCCGCCGCCACAATAAAACGGGCCTCATCCCCAATCTGGACCGCCGATTGGAGGAGATCGCCGCCGGACGGGAGCATATGGAACGGCTGCAGACCCAGTTCATCTCCGCGCAGGCGCTGGTGGAAACTCTCGCCGCGGAGGAAGCGGAGCTTACCGCCGAGCTGGAGCTCCACCGCCGCTACGCCGCCGCCCAGAAGCGCCGCGCCGCCCTTGCGGCACAGGCAGAGGCTGAGGACGCCGCACGGGCGGAAGAGGCCCTGCGCCGCCGCCTTGAAGAGGAAGGCGTGCCTGATAATGAGACCATCGCCCGCCTTCGGGCCGCCATTGTGAATCTGGAGACCGCCCGCAAGAATGAAGCCGCCCAGCGCGCCGCGCGGGACGAGGCCGCCCTCGCCCTTGTGGACGCGGAGAAAGCGGTGAACGAAAGTCCCTTCGCAGGCGAGAGCGCCGAGAGCGCCAAAGAAAAGGCCAAGGCCGTTCCCTATCGCTTTGCGGGGCGGGATCTGGGCATTTCCGCCGCCGCGGGGCTCGCGGTCTTTGCCGCGGTGGCCGCCCTCTTTATCCTGAACTGGAAGGCCATGGCCCTGGGGCTGATGCTGGGTGCGGCAAGCGCCGCAGCCGCCGTTTTGCTCCTTTGGGCCGTTTTCCGCCACACCTATATAAATAAGGAGAGAGAAAACCGCCGCAAGCGCTTCGGCACCGAAGAGACCGGCGCCGTGGAAGGCCTTGCCGAGAACTACGGTTTGCTCCTTGCCGCGCGGGATACGCGCAAGGAAGCCGCCACAAGTGAAAACGCCAAGCTGGAGGCGCTGCACACCGCCGTCACCACCGCCGAGCAGGGGATCCTGCTGGAGATCCGCCGCTTCGCCCCCGCCGCCTTTGACACCGCGGAAGCGGACAGCATCCTGCGCCAATGCGCTTCCCGCCGCAAGGCCCTGGCCGAAGTATCTCAGCGCTCCCAGAACGCCCGCCTCCGCGCCCAGCTCCTCTCGCAGGAGGATGACGGCGCCGAAACGGAAGAAACGCCCCTGCCGGAGCGCACGCAGGAGGAGACGCAGCAGCTTCTCACCCGCGCGCGCAGCCGCCTTGCCGAATCCCAGTCCGCCGTGCACCGCCTGCAGGGGGAAATGAAGTCCCTTGGGAGTCTCTCTTCCCTTGCGGCAGAGGAAAAGGAGCTGACGGAAGAACGGGAGCGACTGCAAAAGGAATATGACGCCGTGGCCATGGCTATCGACGCTCTTGCCGCCGCCAACACCACGCTGCAAAACCGCTTCTCCCCCGCACTGGGCCAACGGGCCTCTGAGATCTTCACCCGCCTTACGGGCGGCCGCTACGAAAAGGTATTTTTAAACCGCGCCATGGAAGCCTCCGCCCAGGAGGCAAACGGCCCTGTGCCCCACGAGTCCGCGCTTCTTTCCGCCGGCACGGTGGATGAGCTCTACCTCGCCGTGCGCCTTGCCATCGCGGAGATGACCCTGCCCAAGGACGATCCCGCGCCGCTGGTGTTGGATGACGCGCTGGTGAATTTTGACGACAGCCGCATGGCAAGCGCGCTGGAGTATCTCGCCGAGACCGCCAAAGAGCGGCAGATCCTGCTTTTCACCTGCCACACAAGAGAAAGCGAGTATATGGCGGGCCGCCAGGGCGTAAATCTCATTTCTCTTTAAGACTACTGGACAGCGAGCAAAAATCGTGTTATACCATTATATAATGATACCAAGCAAAGAAAGGAACCCTCACTATGAGCGAATGCACCCATAACTGCAGCACCTGCAGTTCCAATTGCAGCGAGCGCACCGAGCCTCAGAGCCTGCTGAAAAAGCCCCACGAGGGCAGCCATATCGGCAAAGTATACGGCATCGTATCCGGCAAGGGCGGCGTGGGCAAGTCCATGATCACCAGCCAGCTGGCCGTTCTCATGCGCCGCCTGGGCTACAAGGTGGGCGTGCTGGACGCGGATATCACCGGCCCCTCCATCCCCAAGGCTTTCGGCGTCCACGAAAAGGCCACCGGCGCCAGCAATGTGATCTATCCCTGCGAATCCAAGAGCGGCATCGAGCTTATGAGCATCAATCTGCTGCTGGAAAATGAATCCGACCCCGTGGTCTGGCGCGGCCCCGTCATCGGCGGCGTGGTGCAGCAGTTCTGGACCGATGTGCTTTGGGATGTGGATTTCCTGTTTGTGGATATGCCCCCCGGAACGGGCGATGTGTCCCTCACCGTGTTCCAGTCCATCCCGCTGGACGGCATCATCATCGTGGCCTCTCCTCAGGAGCTGGTGAGCATGGTGGTGGAAAAGGCCGTGAAGATGGCAGAGCTGATGGAAGTGCCCATCATCGGCCTTGTGGAGAACATGAGCTACGTGGCCTGCCCCGACTGCGGCAAGAAGATCTATCTCTTCGGCGAAGGCAAGACCGAAGAAGCAGCCGCCCGCCACGGTCTGCCCCTCCTTGCCCAGATGCCCATCGAGCCTAAGCTGGCCGCTTTGGTGGACGAAGGCCGCATCGAGGACTTCGAAGGCGACTGGCTCCGCGGCGTAGCGGACGGTCTTTCCCTGCAGGCAGAATAAGCAAGTTAAAAAGAGAGCCTCACGGCTCTCTTTTTTTGCCTAAAGGTATTGCAAAACCTGTCAAAAACAGGGATAATAGAGAAGATAACAATCGGGCAGTGCCCAACCTATTTTACTATTTTTGCAGGGAGGAACCACCATGCAGGAGCTGAAAGAAAGAATCCTTAAAGAAGGCCGCGTGCTGCCCGGCGACATCGTGAAGGTAGACGGTTTTTTGAACCACCGCGTGGATACCGAACTTTTGAGCCATATTGCCGATGAATTCGCCAAGCGCTTTGACATCAGCCGCGTCACCAAGGTAGTAACGGTGGAAGCCAGCGGTATTGCTCTTGCCACCGCCTGCGCCATGAAGTGGGGCGTTCCCCTGCTCTTCGCCAAGAAGGCCAAGAGCGACAACATCGAAGGCGGCCTCTATCAGAGCGACATCATAAGCTACACCTATAAGAAAAAGGTGACCCTCATCGTCTCCAAGGAATGGCTCTCCGCGGATGACCATGTCCTCGTCATTGACGACTTTATGGCAAACGGCGAAGCTATGCGCGGCCTTTGCGACATCGTGGAGCAGTCCGGCGCGGAGCTCATCGGTGTGGGCATCGCCATTGAAAAGGGCTTCCAGCAGGGCGGTCAGAAGCTGCGCGACCGCGGCATCGATCTGCAGAGCCTTGCCATCATCGAAACCGCCGAACCCGGCAATGTGACTTTCCGCGAATAAGATATGCAACATCATAAAAAGAGAGCCTCACGGCTCTCTTTTTTGTTGTCATATACCGCTGCGCAATCCAAATCACTCACTCAACTGTAAAAAATGTTCCAGCAGGGGGCTGTCGTTATCCTTGCGCCAGATGGCAAGAATTTCTTCCGTTTCGTTTTCGCCCACCAAGGGGACAAACACCAGATTATCGGTGTCGGAAAGACGGCGGATGCAGGAAACCGGCAGAATGGAGACCCCTTCCTCGGCGGAGACCATCATAAGGATGCTCTCTACATCGTTGGAGCGCAGAAGGATATTGGGATGGTACCCCGCGCGCTCGTAAAGCCGGATAAAATATTCATCCGCCAGAGAATCCCCCGTGGAGGAGGGCGTCATAAAGAGGTTCACTTCATCTTTGAGGTCGGCACGGGTGAGGCCCGTGCGCTGGGCCAGCGGATGGGAGGCGTAGAGCGCCACCACAAGGCGCACCTTCTCCTGCAGGCGGTGGGCAATGGCGGGGTTGGCGCAGATGTTGCTGGAGTCCCAGGCGAAAATAAGGTCGAACTCCCCGTCGATGAGCCCCGAAGCCAGCTTATCCGTGTCCTCACGGGAGCAGGTGATAAGCACATTGGGGTAAAGGCGGTGGAACTTACGCAGCTTTACCGGAAGGTCGCTGTGCTCATATCCGCGGGTATAGCCGATGCGAAGGGTGCCCGCAAGGCCGCTGGAAGCCTCCTTGGCTCTTTGCACCGCGTTTTCCATGCGGAGCAGGATGCCCCTTGCCTCCCGCAAAAAGGCGGTGCCCATGGGAGTGAGAGAAATGGGGCGGGTCTTGCGGTCGATGAGCTGCACGCCCACCGACTCCTCCAGCCGCTGGATCTGCTGTGTCACCGCCGTCTGGGTCAGAAGATACTGCTCGGCGGCCTTGGAAAAGCTGCGGGATTCCGCCACCGCCACAAAGTATTTCAGCTGGTTTAAATTCACGCCTTCACCTCCGCTACTATCAGTTTTTCTTATTTTAATATAGAAAAGAGCGGGTTGCAAGCGCCACTTTTCGGTGCTATTATAATGCCACCGACAAATTTTATCCTATAAGGAGTATAAGATATGAAAAACAGTCTCTTCATCCCCCTTCGTGAAGAAGGTCTCACCACCATGAAGATCCGCTACGATTTCAAGACCGGCCTTGTCAAGCTCTACGCCGCCAAGGAATGGGAAAAGGATTTCGACTTCTCCGGCTACAACCACGACTGGTGGATCGACGGTATCTACACCGAAGACGCCCGCTATCTCAACACCAAGGAAGTCTGGGCCCTTTTTGAAAAGTACGGTCAGAAGGAATATCTGGAAAGCGTTCTGGATCTGCTCCGCGCAGGCAAGCACTTCGGCATCGACATCTACTATTACGAAAAGTACGATATCCGCTACATGATGAATGAGCACAGCCGCAAGCTGGGCCTTCTCAACAAGAGCCACGCCATTATGGCAGGCGGCATCCGCCGTCACAGCTACGAAGAAGAAGAGCTGGATGTTATCATCGACGGTCTGAATCTGGGCCGCGGCATGAGCTTCAAGAATATCGCGGGCCACCTGCCCTTCGGCGGCTGCAAGGCCACCGTCACCATGGATCCTCTGGACATGGAAAATATGGAAGTTATGGGCTTCCTCGCTTTCGCGCTGGATAGCTGCCGCGACATGACCGGCCCCGACATGAACTTCCCCGTGGAAATGAGCGACGTGATGATCGAACAGGGCTACTCCATGCAGTATACCGGCGGCCTCAAGGCAAAGACCGGCCCCACCGGCACCCCCACCGCATACGGCGTGTATCTGGCGCTGCTGGAAGCCATCAATTTCACCGAAGGCGTCAAGAGCG
>JAFQLA010000289.1 GCA_017396725.1 Oscillospiraceae bacterium | reverse complement strand
TTACTGGATCTTGGCGATCCTTGTGGCGGCCTTTGTCTCGCTGATCCTGAGCTTTGTCTTTTTGATGTGCGCCGCGGGCCGCCGCAAAGGGAAAAGCGAAGTGCAAAGCGGCTGGGGCACCAAAATCCCTTTTGATCTTTTGACGGTGGCGGCGGCCTTCGGGGTGTATACCTGCATTGCCCTTGGGACCGAGAGCACCTATTATTGGGAGCCCTTCCTTTTGCTGATCATTCCCCTTCTTTATGTGATCGGCGTTTCCATTACTCTTGGCTGGTGCATGAGCCTTGCGCTGCGGCTGAAGCTGGGGCGGTTCTGGAAGGATACCGTCATCTGCTGGGGCCTTGGCTTTATCTGGCGAGCGCTGCGTGCCATTTTCCGCGGGATAGGGAAGATGCTCTCCGCCATCCCCTTGGCGCCTGCCTGCGTGCTGATCTTTGGAGCGGTATTCGCCGCAGAGCTTTTCGTGATGCTGGGGGTGAACTATGTAGGAGAGCTTGCCCTCTGGTGGGTGCTGGAAAGGATAGTGCTTTTCGGCGCGATGCTCTATCTGGTGCTGTGCCTCTATAAGCTGGAGCGGGGCGGCGAAGCCATCGCCGCAGGGGATCTTTCCTATCAGGTGGATACCCGCGGCATGCCCGCCCATTTCCGCCGCCATGGTGAAAATCTCAACCGCATCGGCGAGGGGATGACCGCCGCCGTGGAAGAGCGGATGCGCAGCGAGCGCATGAAAACGGAGCTTATCACCAATGTCTCCCATGACATCAAAACGCCCCTGACCTCCATCATCAACTATGCCGATCTCATCGCCAGAGAAAAGTGCGAAAATGAGACCGTCACCGAATACGCTGCCGTGCTTCACCGCCAAAGTGAGCGGCTCAAGCGGCTTATCGAGGATCTGGTGGAAGCCTCCAAGGCCTCCAGCGGCAGCATCGAGGTGAATCTCCAGCCCTGCGAAGCGGGGGTGTTCCTCACGCAGGCGGCAGGGGAATATGCCCTGCGGCTGCAGGAATCTTCGCTGCAGCTCATTACCGATCAGCCGCCCCAGAGCATCTATATCCTGGCCGACGGCCGGCGGCTCTGGCGTGTGCTGGATAACCTTATGAACAATGCCTGCAAATATGCCCAAAGCGGCACCCGCGTGTACCTCACCCTCTCTCAGGAGGGGCAGCAGGCGGTGATCACGCTGAAAAACATCTCCCGTGACGCGCTGAATATCCCGCCCGAAGAGCTGATGGAGCGCTTCGTCCGCGCTGACGCCTCCCGCCGCAGCGAGGGCAGCGGTCTTGGCCTTTCCATTGCCCGCAGCCTTACGGAGCTGCAGGGCGGCACCATGGAGCTGAATGTGGACGGCGATCTTTTCAAAGTGACGCTGCGATTCCCCGTAATGCAATAAAAAAGAAGCCTGCTTTGCCTAAGCAGGCTTCTTCTTTTTTATTCAAAGAGCGCGTCAAGATCCAGATGGTGGAGCTCACAGTATTCCTTGAGAAGCTCCATGCCCTCGGCATTGGGCAGGCTTTTGCCCGATTCCCAGCGGTTGATGGTGGCGGCGGAAACGCCCATGACCTTGGCAAAATTTGCCTGACTCAAAATGCGTGAGCGGCGGATGGCGCGGATGTTTTCGGCAAAGCTCATGGGTTACCTCCGTACAGTAATTTTTTAAGATAGACGATGCGGTCGCAGATGAGAGATTCGATATATTCGGTGTGATGGGCTTCCTCATAGCCGTGCATGGTGCCCTCCGTCTGGCGGAAGACGGCCACCACACCCGCCGCGCGCAGCGTTTCGGCGTAGGCGCGGCCCTCATCCCGCAGGGGGTCAAAATGGGCGGTTTCGATATAGGCAGGCGGGAGCTGGGCATGGCTCTTGGCTTCGGCGGGGGAGAGATAGGGGAGGAGATCCGCGCTCACGCGGCGGAATCGGCCCAAATACAGCCGATAGAAAAGCCGCATGGAGCGGGCGGAGCACATGGGGGTATCCACGTATTCTTTAAAGCTTGCCGTCTGCATCCGATGGTCGGTAACGGGGTAGATCAGCATCTGGCAGCAGGGCGGCGTGAGGCCCTTGTCCCGGGCCATCAGGCACACGGCAGCGGCCAGATTGCCGCCGGCGCTGTCACCATACACGAAAAGGCGCTGCGGGTCAACGGAGAGCTCCTCGGCATGGTCAAAAATGTAGCGGTAGGTATCAAAAGCGTCAAAGATCGCGGCAGGGAAGCGGTGCTTGGGCCCTAAGCGGTAATCCACGAAAACCGTGCGGCAGCGCAGCGCTGCCGTAAAACGGCGGGCATAGAGGAAGAGGTAGGATGCCGCCTGATATACCCAGCCGCCGCCGTGGTAAAAGACCATGCAGGGGCAGTTTTTCTCCGCGTCTGCGGCTTCATACCAAAGGGCGCGGAGATCGGGACGGATGGCAAGGGTGGAGACATTCACCTTGTCATCGGAAACTTCGGCGTCATATAGCGCCTTGCCCAGACGCTGGGATTCCAGAATGGAGCGCATGCGCACGGGGTTACAGTTATCGGCAATGTACTGCAGTTCGCTGCGGTAAGGGTGAGGCGTCATATATCTGCCTCCTTTCTTTTTTCTCAGTTTAGCCTTTGGAGACGGGAAAAGCAAGGCGGATTTGACAGTTTTCCGCCTGACCTGTATGATAAAAGCAGAAAGGGAGGTCTTTTTATGGAATTGCTGTATCTCTTGGAATCCATCCGCAACCCCGTGCTGGATGCGTTCTTTTCTCTTATTACCTATTTTGGTGATGAGACGCTCTTTATCGTTTTCGGCCTTTTGTTTTTCTGGTGCGTGGATAAGACGGAGGGCTATTACCTTCTCTCTGTGGGCCTTACGGGAAATGTTCTCAACCAGTTTATGAAGCTGATTTTCCGTGTGCCCCGCCCGTGGGTGAAGGATCCCGATTTTACCATTGTAGAAAGCGCCCGGGAAGGGGCTACGGGCTATTCCTTCCCCAGCGGCCACACTCAGACCTCTGTGGGCGTTTTCGGCGCGGTGGCCCGCTGGCATAAAGAAAAAGCCATCCGTGCGGCAGGTATCGTTCTTTGTGTGCTGGTGCCGCTTTCGAGAATGTATCTCGGTGTACACACCCCTGCCGATGTGGGGGTTTCCGTAGTGGTGGCGCTGGCGCTGGTCTTCGGCCTTTATCCGCTGATGAAAAAGGCGGCAGCTGAGCCAAAACTTTTCCGTATCCTCTTTGCCGCCATGACGGTGCTGGCCCTTGGTTACCTTGCCTTTGTGAATCTCTATCCCTTCGGCGCCGCGGTGGACGCGGACAACCTCTCCCACGGCACCAAGAATGCCTATACCCTTCTTGGGTGCATCCTCGCCGTATGGTTCACCTATGAGGTGGAGGGGCGCTATATCCGTTTTGAGACCAAAGCGGTGTGGTGGGCGCAGATTCTGAAGCTGGCGCTGGGCCTTGGGATATTGATGGGCATCAAGGCGGGGCTGAAGGCGCCCCTTTCCGCGCTGATGAAGGGGAGCTATCTTGCTGACGGCATCCGCTATTTTGCCATGACGGCCTTTGCCGGCTGCGTGTGGCCGTTGACCTTCCCCTTCTTTGCCGGGCTGGGCAGGAAAAAGTAAATAAAAAAGGACAAAAATAGACCCTGCTTAAAGCAGGGTCTACTTTTCTATTTCTGAGGCCGTCTCGGCTCAGCCATTGGCCAAACCGGCGTTCTTCTCAGAGAATACGATATCAGGGCACGCAAGTCGCGCCGTAAAAGAAAAACTTCTTGGCATTATGAATTATGGGGTTATTCTATACTTCCTGATGCCATTCGTCAATAGATAAAAAAGAAAAATTTTCGAAGATGCAAATTTTTGTGAGTTGGATAAGAAACAGCTTATTTTACAGCAGTATCAATGGTTTTGCCAAAGACCACAAAGCGGTCATACAGGTATTCGGTAACGAAATTCACCAGCATGGTAAGGGCCAGCACCAGATACTCGTTCCAGCCGAAACCGTCCCCCGTAAGCACGGCCGTCCACCAGGTGGAAAGGGGGGTGAAAACGAGGTAGAAAACCGCCACCAGCGCCATGGCCTTGGGCACATTGCCGGCGGAATGGAAGGTGAATTTGCGGTTGAGGGTGAAGTTCCACAGCACGGAGAGGATCAGAGCCACAAGGTAGGAGACCCAGTGGGTCCAGTGCAGCACTTCTTCCATCAGCGTAAAGCTTACCACCTGAATGATGCCTGCGCTGGCGGAGAAGAGCACAAATTTCAGTGAGCGGATGAGTTCCTTGTTTTTAGCCATAGCCGTGAGTCCTTTCCGATTTAATGAGGGTATTATAACGCTTTTTCGTTTTCGAGGCAAGTTTACAAAAAGTTCACGGGAAGATCCTTGCCATGGCGGGTGCCTTTGTGGTATCATGGGGTCCTTTTCACCCCCTCGAAAAAGAGGGGGTGAAGTTCGCCTATAAGAAAATTTAAAAATGAATTGGAGGTATGAATTATGGCGACGAGACCCGTTTTTTTGCCCGCAAAAAGAGGCAGCTATGTGGACACCTACATGACCGAGTTTGTCTGGAACAAAGGTCTGGCGGCGTCCCAGAAGCGGAAGAATGTGGCGGCGCTGCACGAGGCGTTTGCACGGCGTTTTCCGCAGCGCAGGATCCTTGAGATCTCATCCAAATCCACGGAGGCGGCGGGCGTTGCCCTCAGCGCCTTCAATCTCAAAAAGTATGTGCCCTCGTTGGGGCGCAGTATCCCGCTGGAATGTGTGTATCACGGCGGCAAGGTCTTTACCGCAGGCGGCCCCTATACCGACCTCTATACCGCATCCCCCAAGGAGGCCAAGCGGGATCCGCGGCTGCGGGCAAGCGGGGCGCTGAAAAGCTTTTATTTTGAGGGGCAGACCATCCCTGCCGTGCCATCTACGGCCTTTTATAACTGGCTCTATATCAATGCCCTTATGGAAAATCCCGAGCTGGCGGAGACACTTTTGGAATATGACGGTTTTACGGATATCGAGTTCAATCCGGATAAGAGCATCAACTGTCAGGCGCGGTCAGCGGCTCTCTTCTTAAACCTTTCACGAAAGGGCACGCTGGAGCGCTGCCGTGATTTTGAGGAATTCCGGGCGCTTTGCGCATAAGAAAAGAGTGGTATACCGCAAGGTATACCACTCTTTCAATTCCATTACATATCCTGCACATTGCCGATGGCAGCCAGCACCAGAAGGGTAATGCGGGAGATGACCATGACCTGCTTATCGCTGGCATCCTTCTTGCAGACGCCCTGGAAAATGTTCTTTTCTCCGCGGCATGGGATCGCAATAAAAAGCTCCGGCCGAAGACCGGAGCTTTTTGTACCCGCGCGGAGCGGGAGCATATTTACTTCTGCAGCTTCAAAAGCGCGTCGCCCAGTTCTTCCACGCTGAGCATGGTGTGCTCGAGGGGAATGAACTCGGAGAGCATAGAGCCGAACTGAGTGATCTGGGGAGGCTTGATGTTGGTGGTGGCCAGTTCTTCGGGATGATTGAATACATCGTGGGAATAGCCGTCCATCAGCACCTTTTTGCGGGCCATAACGATGGTGCGGTCGGCATACTCGGTAACCAGAGGCATGTGGTGGGTGACGAAGATGATGGTGTGACCCAGCTTATGCATGGCCTTGGCGATATCCATGATCTGATAGCAGCCCTTGAAGTCCTGACCGCTGGTGGGCTCGTCCAGAATGATGATGCCGGGCTGCATGGCGATGACGCAGGCGATGACTACCTTGGCGCGGTCACCCTTGGAGAGTGCGGGAGGATAGTCTTCCTTCTTGTCGGCAAGACCGACGGCCTGGAGCGTTTCCTCCACGCGGACCTTGATGTCCTCTTCCTTCATGCCGGCGTTGCGCAGACCGTAAGCCACTTCTTCATAGACATTGTCGGCGAAGAGCTGGCGGTCGGGGTTCTGCAGCACGAAGCCGATCTCCTTGGAGATGTCGGCGATGGTCATATCCTTATTGTCCTTGCCGTTGACATAGATGGCGCCTTCGGTGGGACGGAGAAGACCGGTGATGTTCTTAAGCAGGGTGGATTTGCCTGCGCCGTTCTGGCCGATGATGGCTACGAAGTCATTTTCGTAGATCTCGATATTCACATTTTCCAGCGCAAAGGAGCCGGCTTTGTAGGCGTAGCTCAGGTTATCGATTTTCAGTACAACTTTCTTGCTCATTTCCGTGCCCCCTTATACCACTTGTCGATGCCTTCCTTGGCTTCGCTCATCAGCGTGGGCTTGCAGCCGATATCTTCGCCCTTGTCGCGCAGATAGCTGGCCAGAGCGGAAACCTGAGGAGGACGGATGCTGCATGCGTCCATCAGTTCCTTGTCGTTGAAGATCACATCGGGAGTATCGAATGCCGCTACCTGACCTTCCTTGAGCACCAGCACCTTGTCAGCAAATTCCGCGATCTCTTCGCTCTTGTGGGTGGCGATGACGATGGTCATATTCTCCTTTTCGCGGAGCATGCGGATAACTTCATATACATCGCGGGTGCCGATGGGGTCCAGCTGAGAGGTGGGCTCATCCAGCACCAGAACGGAGGGCAGCATGGCAAGGTTTGCGGCGATAGCCAAGCGCTGCTTCTGGCCGCCGGAAAGCGCGGTGGGTTCGCGGTCTGCGAATTCGGTGAGACCTACGATGTCCAGCGCCCAGTCTACACGGCGGAAGAGCTCTTCGCGTTCCACTTCCAGATTTTCCGCGCCGAAGGCCACTTCGTTGCGGACGGTGGTGGTGAAAAGCTGTGCTTCGGGATCTTCCAGCACCATGCCTACCTTATCGGACAGGTTGGACATTTCGCATTCCTTGGTGTCGATGCCGAAAACGGTGACCTTGCCCTTGAGCTTGCCGTGATGGAAGTTGGGCACGGCGGAGTTCAGGCACTGGCACAGGGTGGTTTTGGCGGCGCCGTTTTCACCCATGACAGCAATGAATTCGCCCTTTTTGATCTCGAGATTGATATGCTTGAGCACCCATTTCTTGGTGCGGGGATAGCGGTAGGAAACATCCTCCAGCTTGATGATGGTATCGCCGGCTTTATAGGCGTCAGTAATTTTATTAGCCATTTTACTTGAACCTCCTGTTCATCTCAGACGCTGATGCGGGCAAAAGCGAGAGCGTAGTTGCCCACCAGCAGAGCCGCGCCCACTGCCACGGCAATGATGCCTGCGATGATATCGGACTTCTGCAGATGCAGTTCGCTCAGGCAGGTGCGCTTCTTGTTGGCGCCGAATGCGCGGGTATCCATGGCAACGCCCATCATCTGTGCGCGGCGCATAGCGCCGATGACCAGAGGCACTACCAGAGTGATCCATGCCTTGACTTTGGCCCAGAGTTTGCCGCTTTCAAACACGGTCATGCCGCGCATTTTCTGCGCGTCCATAATAACGCCGATCTCTTCGGTGAAGGTGGGCACCATGTTGATGGCGGTGGTAGCCATGTAAGCGATGCGGTAGGGGAGCTTAAGCTTGATAAGACCCAGAGAGAAGAGGTCCAGACGGGTGGACTTGATGACCATGGGCATGAGGATGATGAGAGTCAGCAGGCGCAGAGCCAGCAGAAGAGAGAATACCAGACCCTGCCAGTGAAGGCCGAAGCCCTGCAGGAAGCGGACCTTGAAATCGGCGGGGAAGGCGATATTGAAAATGTAGTCTTTGTGCTCGATGAGGATGCCGAAGAAGTTGATGGCGTTTTCAGACTTATAGAAGCAGCACTGCATCAAAGTGATGAGGGCCATCAGGGAGATAACCACCTTGATGAACTTCTTAAGATCGGACCAGGGCAGCTTTGCGGCGTTCCAGCAGCAAACCACCAGGCCCAGCATCACAAGGATCATGATGAGGTTATCCAGCACGAAAACGATGATGGAGAAAAGCAGCAGACCCAGAACCTTTACGCGGGGGTCCATACGGTCCAGGAACGAACCGTTGGGAATATAATCGATAATATTCACGGGATTGTTTCCTTTCTATTAGTCTCTTACATTGATGGCGCTGAGGGCTTCCTTGTGGCGCTGGGAGCCCATCTTCATGGCGTTGGCTACGGCCACCTTTTCGTCGATGGTCTGCATCACGCCGTCCCGCAGGACGATGCGGCCGTTGATGATCACGGTTTCCACATCGTTTTCCTTGCCGCAGTAAACGATGTTCTGGATCACATCGTGGACGGGGCCGAAGTGCGCCTTGGTGGTATCCAGCAAGATCACGTCTGCCAGCTTGCCTTCTTCGATGACGCCGGCATCGATGCCAAAGAACTTGGCGCCGTTTTCGGTGGCCATGCGGAAGATATCGTTGGCATTCATGCACTCGGGGCAGCCGTTGCGCAGCTTCTGCATCATAAGGCCGGTGCGCATGTCTTCAAACATATCCAGAAGGTCGTTGGAAGCGGCGCCGTCGGTAGCGATCACGCAGGGGATGCCCTTTTTGAGATACTCGGCAATGGGGGCGATGCCGCTGCCCAGCTTCATGTTGCTCTTGGGGTTGTAGCAGACGGTGACATTGCGCTTCTTGCACAGTTCCATTTCTTCTTCGGTGAAATGGACGGCATGGACTGCCAGCAGAGGCGCGGAGAGAGCGCCTTCGCTTTCCATGTAAGCAAGAGGCGTCATGCCCACATCCGCGAGAGACTGTTCGATCTCCCACTTGGTTTCGGAAATGTGGCAGTAGATGTTCACGCCCTTTTCGCCGCCGGTCTTTACCAGCCAGCGCAGATAATCGGGGGTGCAGGCGAAGGGGGTGCTGGGGGCGATGGCCACCCGCTGCAGGCCCTTGCCGTGCCACTTTTCGATGAGGTCGAGGATCTGCTGTTTCTGCTCCTCTTCGGTGACGGAGAGCTCAGCGGGGACCCAGCGGTTAAAGGCCTGAATGGCGCCGCAGCCGCGGATGCCCACATCTTCCCAGGCTTCAAAGAGGGAGTCCTGAATGACATCCATGTCACCGAAAGCGGTGATGCCGCAGCGGATCTGCTCCACCGCGCCGAGGATGCCGTAATAATAAGAAAGATCGGTGTCGTTCTTATCAGCGTACTTATTGATGATCCCGCACAGAGGGAAGGTCACCTGCTCGCACCAGTCTTTGATGAGCAGGTCGTCCCGCATGCCCTTGAGCATGTTCTGATAGAGATGGGTATGCATATTTACAAAGCCGGGGGAAAGGATCTTGTCGGTAGCGTCGATCACCGTGGCGTGACGGCAGGCGCTGAGATCGTGGCCGATCTTGCTGATGCGGTTGCCGTCAATGAGGACGTCCACATTTTGAAGCACTTCGTCGGCGTTTTTCACAAGATAGCGAATATTTTTAATTAAAATCATATCTCTGTAAGTCCGTAATGATGGGGGGGTGATGGGGGAAACTCCGGAAGGCCGTGCGACCTTCCGGAGTTTTTTGTTTTACATCAAAACTGCAGATATTTCAAGGGGATCAGACAACTTCTTCGTCGTCATCGTCATCAGCTTCGCCTTCAGCCATGGGGCCTGCGGGAACACCGATCTTGGGCAGACCGATCAGCAGGGGCACACCGATGAGCATAGCGGCAGCGGAGAACATGGTGCGTTCAATGGGAGCCAGAGTTGCCAGCATCTTCCAAACGTCTGCGGG